>VXLT01000071.1 GCA_009841475.1 Gemmatimonadota bacterium | reverse complement strand
CCAGGATGAGCCGCAGGGCCGGTTCGGGCGGGAAGACCCAGGCGTGCTGCGCCTGGTACTCCTTGAGGATGTCGTTCTGGACCGTGCCGCGCAGCCGGTCGGCCGACACGCCCTGCCGCTCGGCCGCGGCCACGTAGAAGCAGAAGAGGATGATGGCGGGCCCGTTGATCGTCATCGAGACCGAGACGCGGTCCAGGGGGATGCCGTCGAAGAGCGTCTCCATGTCGGCGAGCGAGGAGATCGCCACGCCGCATACCCCGACCTCGCCCAGCGACCGGGGATGGTCGCCGTCGTAGCCCATCAGCGTGGGGAAGTCGAAGGCCACCGACAGTCCGGTCTGACCGTTGGCCAGCAGGTACCGGTAGCGCTCGTTGGTCTCGGCGGCGGTGCCGAAACCGGCGAACTGGCGCATGGTCCACAGCCGGGTCCGGTACATCGTGGCGTAGGGCCCGCGCGTGAACGGAAACGCGCCGGGAACCCCGAGCCTGTCGAGGTAGCCGCCGGTGAAGTGGAGGGGGGTGTAGAGGGGTTCGACCTCGTTGCCCGACACGGACGTGTACGCGGGCAGGCGCTTCGGCGTCCCCTCGCAGGTCGCCTCCCACGCCGCCAACTCGGCCTTGAGCTGTTCGATCTCCCGCTCGCGCCGGTCGATTTCGGCTCTGAGAGCCGCACCGTCGCGCAGGCGGGGTTCAGTCGTGGACATCGGGCCGTCTCTCTCCTGAGCGGCGCCCCGGGAAGGGCACGATACCACCCGGCGGAAACTCGTCGTCAATCCTCATCGTGGTCCTTTGGTCCATCCTCCGGCACCCTATTGAATATGGCGCGAATGATCCGGTCCGCCACACCGTAGGCCGTCTCCCGGCCGGCCCCCACCTCGCTCGCCCACCGGGAGAAGCGCGGGTCGGTCTCCATGGTGTCGAGGGCCCGGCGCCTCAGGCGGCGCTCTACGACATCGCGGATGCGCCCGCGCGCGCGCTGCTCGCGTCGCCCCTCCAGCAGCCCGGAGTCCGTGAGGTGGCGGTGATGCGCGACGAGCTGCTCCAGGAACTCGTCGATGCCTTCGCCGCGCCCCGCCGAGGTCTTGAGGACGGGGATTTGCCAGCGAGGGCCGGGTGATTTCCCTGGCGGGCCCGCGGCCGGGACGCCGACGTCCTCGGGAGGTGCCGCGCCGTGGTCACCGTGACGTCCGCCGCTGCGGTCTCCGCCGCCCCGCGACGCCACCCGCGACAGGTCCACCCCGTGGTGCCCCGGCGCATCGTGCGACGCCAAGCCGGCCTTCAGGAGGAGGGCTTGGCGGATCTCGCGCATCAGCCGGTCCGCACCGACGCGATCCGATTTGTTGACCACGAATACGTCGGCGATTTCCATCAATCCGGCCTTCATCGCCTGGATTCCGTCGCCCGATTCCGGCACCAGCACGACGGCCGTGGTATCCGCGGCCGCCTGGATCTCGAGCTGGGTCTGCCCCACCCCGACCGTCTCGATCATGATGTTGGGGAACCCGAAGGCGTCCAGCAGGTCGATCACCTCGCGGGTCGTCGCGGCCAGCCCGCCGAGCGACCCCCGCGTGGCCATGGAGCGGATGAAGATCCCGGGGTCGGTCGCGAGATCGTTCATCCGGATCCGGTCGCCGAGGAGCGCGCCGCCGGAGAAGGGCGAGGTCGGGTCCACCGCCACGATCGCGACCTCCTCGCCGCGAGCGCGCAAACGGGTCGCCAGATGGGCCGCGAGGCTCGACTTGCCGGCGCCGGGCGGTCCCGTGATCCCGATCCGGCGAGCCCGCGGGGGAACGAGGAGAAGCTGCCGCAGCAGGTCGGCAACACCGGGACGCTCCCCCTCGACCATGGAGATGGCGCGCGCCAGCGCCGGTCGCTTCCCGCGCCGGAAGTCCGCCGCCAGCCGGCGATGCCGTTCCGCCCGTGCAGCGCGCTCCGCAGTCATCGTCCGGCGGCCTATTGCAGGAGGGCCATGGCCAGCGTCAGGACCATGACGAAACCCACGAGGTCGGTCAGGGTGTGCACGAAGACCGAGGACGCCACCGCGGGATCCACCCCCAGGCGGTCCAGCACCGTGGGGATCATCGCGCCCGCGAACCCCGCCACGATGATGTTGGCCCACATCGCCAGCAGCACGACCACCCCCAGCATCGGGTCGCCCTCCCAGAGGTACGCCCCCACGGCGAAGAGCGCACCGAGCACGAAGCCGTTGAGCAGGCCCACCGCCACCTCCTTCCTCACCGCCTGGAAGTGGCCCGGGCGCACGCCGTCGCCGATCGCGATCCGCCGGATCGTCACCGCCAGCGCCTGGGTCCCCGTATTCCCGCCCAGCGCCGCGATCACCGGCATCAGGAAGGCCAGGAACGGCGCGGCGCTGATCAGGTCCTCGAAGCTGAGGATCACCGCGGCCGCCAGCGCCGCCGTGACCAGGTTCAGCGTGAGCCAGGGGAGCCGTGACCGCACGGACTCGAGCCAGTCCGCCTTGAGCTCCTCCTCCTCCGACACGCCGGCGAGCTTGAGGATGTCCTCCGTCGTCTCGGCCTCGATCACGTCGATCACGTCGTCGAAGGTGATGCGGCCGAGCAGCACCCCGCCCGTCCCCACCACCGGCACACTGACGAGGTTGTAGCGCCCCATCACGCGCCCCACCTCCTCCTGGTCGGTGTCCGGGTAGACGACCGCGGCGGCCGGCTGGACCAGCGCGGCAACCGGTTCGCCCGGATCGGACAGGATGAGGTCGGCGATGGGCACCGTCCCCTCCAGCCGGTTCCGGTCATCCACCACGAACACCGTGTAGAAGTCCTCCACCTCGCGGCCCTGCCGCCGGATCTCGGCGATGGCGTCGGCGGCGCTGGACCCGGCGGTAACGGAGACCAGCGTGGTCGTCATGAGGCCGCCGGCGGTCTCCTCCCCGTAGCGCAGCAGCTCGCGGATCTCGACCGCGTCCTCGGTCGGGAGCGCCGCCAGCATCCGGTCGCGGTCGCCGGGCTCCATCTCGCCCAGGAGGTCCGCCGCGTCGTCGTCGGGGAGGTCCTGCAGAAGCGCCGTGCCCCGCTTCGCGTCCAGCGATGACAGCAGTTCCGCCCGGTCCTCGTACTCCTCCATCTCGGCGAGGGTATCGGAGGCGAGTTCGGTTGGAAGGGTCCCGAGGACTGCCAGCTGCTGCTCTTCGGACTCCATCGCTGCGACCAGGTCGGCGATGTCCGAGGGGTGCATCTCCTCGGCGGACTCCATCCAGCCGGGGAGGCCCGCGCTCCGCTCGCCGGGCGGCGGAACCTCCCCGGTGGACTCGCTGCGCGCCCCGCCCTGTCCGCGGCCGCCGGAGGCCTGTGGCCGGCCGGGGGCGCTCACGGCCCCACCGCCTTCCGCAGCACCTCTTCCTGAACGCGAAACATCTTGCAGGCAGCGCGCTCCGGACCCTCCGGGTGATCGTAGCCGAGGACGTGGAGCGTCCCGTGCACGGCCAGCCTCGCCAATTCCTCCTCCGGCGGCGCCCCCGCAGCGGCAGCCTGCCTGAGCGCCTGACCGTGTCCGATGTAGATGTCGCCGAGCGGGTCCTGGCCCTTGACGTGCAAAGCGAAGGACAGGACATCGGTTACGCTGGAACGCCCGAGGTAGCGGGTCTGGAGCTCGGTGATCTCGGCATCGCTCATGAAGGTCACCGAAATCTCGGCGCTGGCGACGCCCTCGTGACGCAGCGCCTCGCCGACCGCCCGGCAGACCAGATCGCGGGGATAGTCACGCATCCCGATGGCGTTGACATGCACGGTGATCACGGGCCGTCCCCCTCCTCCGACGTCAGGTGCCGAGTCCCGGGATAGTCGATCCGCCGGTGGTAGATTCCGCCGAGCACTCGTGCGAAGCGCCGCTTCAGATGGCTCAGATCCTCGAAGGTGATCGGACAGTCCTCCAGTTGGCCCCGATCGACCTTTGCGGCGAAGATGTCATCGATCAGCCGCCGAATGCGCTCGCGCGTCGGGTCCTTCATGGCCCGGGCCGCCGACTCGACCGAATCGGCGAGCATCAGCACGGCCGTTTCACGGCTCCGGGGGCGCGGTCCCGGATACCGGAACGCCGCGCGATCCGGCGCTTCCAGCCCTTTCGCCTCGGCATCCGCGCGAGCCCGTTCGTAGAAGAAGCTGATGGTCTGGTCGCCGTGGTGTTCGCGAATGTGGTCGATCACCACCCGCGGCACCTTCCGCCTGCGCGCCATCCTCGCGCCCTCCACGACGTGGTCGCGGACGATCGCGGCCGACATCGCGGGATCCATCGCGTCGTGCGGATTCTCGCCCTCCTGGTTCTCGATGAAGGATCCGGGACTGATCAGCTTGCCCACGTCGTGGTAGTAGCCCCCCGCCCTGCAGAGAAGCGCGTTCGCGCCGATGTCGTCCGCGCCCGCCTCGGCCAGGTTCGCCACCTGCACGGAGTGCGCGAAGGTGCCGGGCGCCTCCGCGGCCAGGCGCCGCAACAGAGGCCGGTTGGGATCGGACAGGCTGATGAGCGTCTGGTCGGTCGTAATGCCCGTGACCCACTCGAAGACCGGGATGAAGCCCAGGGCCAGGGTGGCCCCGCCGACGGTGCTGAGCAGTGCCCCGAGCAGCGACGGGACGTAGGGGAGTTCGGAGCCCCTGAGTTCGAGCGCGGAGATGACAAGGGCGTAGGCTCCTAGAGTGATCGTGATGAAGATCCATATCTGTGCCAGACGCTGGAACCTGCGCACCGAGAGAGCGGCCGTTCCTCCGCCCGCAAGCGTCACCAGGAAGACGTCCGCCGAGGCGAAGGGCGTCTGTGCGATGGTCAGCGAGCACAGGACGAAGGCCGTGATCAGCGCCAACCGCCCATCCCACATGATGGAGAGCGCCACGGTCACGAAGACGATCGGCAGCGACGCCGCGGGGAGCTCGTAGAAAGCCGCGAAGAAGGCCCCGACGAAATAGAGCGCAGCGATCCCGGCGATCGTCACGAGCAACCTGAACTGCCGATAGATGTCGGGGCGGTGGAAGTACATCAGGAGACCGAAGATCAGCAGGATGAGCGCGTCGACGAGGAATCCCCCGAAGGCCGAGCCGAAGCTCATCCCTTCCACGTTGTACCCGCGTGCGCGCAGACTCGCCCGGTAGGCCTCGAGCGTCTGGAGTTCGGCGGGACCGACCTGGGAGTTCGCGCGGATGATCGCTTCGCCTTCCAGGACCCGGCGGACGGTGGTGGGCACGGTGTCACGCGCGGCAGCCATCTCCTGGTCGGTGCGGCGGGTGTCCGGCAGGAGGGTCGGGGACAGGTATCGCGCGAGGATGAGGCGCAGAAGGTCGGTCTCGGGTCCGTCCTCGCGGCTCTCGAGGGCGAGCTCGTAGAACTGTCGTCCGGAGAGCACCGTGCTTCGGCCGACCACCGATTCCACACCGCCCCGCACCACCCGGATGGAGTCGCCGTTCAGCCGGGATGCCGCCTCTGGAGCCATCACCCCCCGAGCAGCCAGCGACGTGATCGCCGTCGAGGTGCCCTCCCGGAGGCGGCGCGCGACGTCGGGGTCCGCAAGAAGCTGCACGTGCTCGGGGTCCGCGTCGATCCGCGCTGCCGAGAGCACGGCCCCGACACCGGCGACCCCCCCGCCCGCCGCAGCCGAATCAACGCGTTCGAAAAAGCCCGCGAGCGCGGTGACCGCCGAGTCCCGTTCCGAATCCCGGTAGATGAAGGTGGGAACCACCGCCGCCGCGGCCTGCTCGCGCTGGAGCCGCAGGGTACCCGGGTTCTTCGGCACGTCGAAGTCGATCACCGCGATGACGTCCCGGGGTGCGACCGTCCCGGCCTGGAAGCGGCCAACGGACACACCCGGATCCGACGGGTAGAGCACCGTCAGCCCGGCCGCGAAGATCAACAGCACCGCAACGCGAACACCGTGATGGACGACCGTATCCGGCCATCCCGGCCCCGGGACCCCGGAGATCCAGTTAGCCCGAGGGCCCTTGCCGCTCTTCGCCATGGTCATCCGCCTGACGCCCGCCAGCGGCCGCGTAGGCCAGGACGATCTGCTTGACCAGCCGGTGGCGGGTCACGTCCCGTTCGTCCAGGTACACGAACTCGATGCCCTCCACCTTCTTGAGGATTTCCTCGATCTGAATGAGCCCCGAGACCTGGGACCGGGGGAGGTCGATCTGGGTCTTGTCGCCGGTGATCACGACTCGCGAGTTCACCCCGATCCGGGTAAGGAACATCTTCATCTGGGCCGCGGTCGCGTTCTGTGCCTCGTCCAGGATCACGAAGGCGTCCGACAGCGTCCGCCCGCGCATGTACGCAAGAGGGGCGATCTCGATCGTGCGCTCGGCGATGCCCCGCTGCATGCGGGCCGGAGGCATCATGTCCTCCAGGGCGTCGTAGAGCGGCCGGAGGTAGGGATCGACCTTCTCCTGGAGGTCGCCCGGGAGGAAGCCGAGGTTCTCGCCGGCCTCGACGGCGGGCCGGGCCAGGATGATCCGGCGCACCCGCTTCCGGAACAGCTCGTCGACCGCGCGGGCCACCGCCAGGTAGGTCTTGCCGGTCCCCGCGGGACCGATGCTGATCACGATGTCGGAGTCCGCCATGGCCTGGAGGTACGCCCGCTGCCCCTCGGAACGCGGCGATATCGTCCTGCGTGACCCCGGAACCCTGATCCGCAGCCGTTCGTCATCGCTGCGGATGTCCAGCCCGTCGCGCGACTCGAGGCTGGCGGCGAAGCGGGCGACATCGGAGGCCGGAAAGGATTTGCCCAGCCGGGCCAGCTCGATCATGTGCTCGATCACCCGCGCCGAGTCGGTGACGGACTCGATCTCGCCCGACAGCTGCACAAAGTCCCCGCGCAGCACGACCTGCACGCCGAAGAGCGAGGCCAGCTCGCGGAAGTTGGCGTCGCCCACCCCGGCGAGGATGAACTGGTCCGCCCCCTCGGCGCTCAGATGGTGTTCGACCAGGGTCACGCTGCTCGTCATTGTCCACCTCCGACCGAGATTCCGAGCGCGGCGAGGTCCGCCGCCGCGACCCGAACGGGCGCCCCCTCGAAGAGCGCGCGGGCCGCCGTCGTCTTCGGGAACGCGATCACGTCGCGCAGGCTCGCGGCCCCGGAGAATCGCGCCGCCAGGCGGTCTACGCCAAGTGCGATCCCTCCATGCGGCGGCGCGCCCGAACGGAGCGCTTCGAGCAGGAACCCGAATTTCGTCTCGATTTCGCCCGGTTCGAGCCCCAGCAGGGCCAGGATGCGGGTCTGGAGGCCGGCGTCGTGCGGGCGGATGCTCCCCGAGCCCAGCTCGGTGCCGTTGTAGACCAGGTCGTAGGCGAGGCCGCGCACCGCGAGGGGGTCGGAGTCGAGGAGGTGGATATCTTCGGGGTGGGGCTGCACGAAGGGGTGGTGGTTGGCCGCCAGCGCACCGTCGCCGGCGTCCTCGAAGAGGGGGAAGCCGGTCACCCACAGCCAGGCGTGCGCGGTGGCGCGCGGGAGGTCGAGCGCAGCGATCGAGGCCGCGCGGGCGGCGTCCAGCGCGGAGGAGGTCATGCGGTCGGGGCCGGCCGCCGCGAGAAGGAGGTCGCCGGGGGCGAGGCCGAGGCGGGCGCGGGTGTCGTCCCGGAAGAACCGGCCGAGGGGGCCCGTGGCGCGGTCTTCCTGGATCTTCGCCCAGAGGAGGCCCGGGGCGCCCGCCGTTTTTGCCGCCTCCTCGATGGCGTCGATCTGCCGCCGGGTGAGGCGGGCGCCGCCCTCCAGGCGGAGGCCGCGGATGCGGCCGCCCCGGGCTACGGCGCCGCGCAGGATGCGGAAGTCGAGTGCGCCGAGGACCTCGCTGAAGTCGGCGATTTCGAGGCCGTACCGGAGGTCGGGCCGGTCCGAGCCGAAGCGCTCCATGGCCTCGTGGTAGGGAAGCCGCGTGAAGGGGGGGGCGGCGTCGATTCCGGCTACCTCGGCGAGACTCGCCATCAGCCCCTCGCACCACTGGTAGATGTCGTCCGGCTCGACGAATGACGCCTCGACGTCGATCTGGGTGAACTCCGGCTGGCGGTCGGCGCGCAGGTCCTCGTCGCGGAAGCAGCGCGCGATCTGCACATAGCGGTCGAAGCCCGCGATCATGAGCAGCTGCTTGTAGATCTGGGGGCTCTGCGGCAGCGCGAAGAACTCGCCCGGGTGGACGCGGCTCGGCACCAGAAAGTCCCGCGCACCCTCGGGAGTGGGCTTGGTCAGGATCGGCGTCTCGATCTCGAGGAAGCCCTGCGAATGGAAGTAGTTGCGCACCGCCAGCACCAGCCGGTGGCGGAGCTCCAGCCGTTCCTGCAGATCCCGGCGGCGGAGGTCCAGCACGCGGTGCCGCAGCCTGAGCTTCTCGGAGGGCAACTCCTCCTCGGGCGGGCGGTAGACCGGGATCGCCGGGGTCCGCGCCTTGTTGAGAACCTCCAGATCGGCGACCTGCACCTCGACGTCGCCGGTCGCCATGTCGGGATTGCGGGCCTCCTCCGGCCGCGCCACCACTGCCCCGCGGATCGCGACCACATCCTCCACCCCCACCCCCCGCACGGCCTCCATCGCGGCCCCCGACGACCAGTCCGGCCCCGCCGACGCCTGCAGCACCCCGGAACGGTCGCGCACATCGAGAAAGACCAGACCGCCCAAGTCCCGGCGGCGGTGCACCCACCCCGCGATCCGCACCTCGTCGCCGGCCATTTCCAGGCCGACCATGCCCGCTCCCGCGGTACGCATCGCCGTTGCGCTCGTCCTGCAACCCGTGGCCGGAACCTCCGCGGCATTCGAGTTGCGACGCACCCGCCTCGGAACGCTTCCCCCGTCCGGCGATACTGTAGCGTCTGCTTTACGAATTGTCATGTTCTCTTTACAGTTCATCCCGCCGGCGGCGCCGGACGCATTCTCGCGGTAAACTTAACAGCCCGGGGTCGAATCCGCGCGAGCACCGGCGGGGGCGAGACACCGGGCCAACCTTCGATTCGCATTCAGGCAAACCACGACCTTGACTTCCGCGCACCAAGACACCGCGTCCACCCGCTCCGGCCCTCCTGCCGAGCGGCCCAACCTCCTCGGGATGACCCCCGCGGAGCTCGGCGACGCCGTCGGCGGCCACTTCCGCGACCGCGGCCAGCCCGCCTACCGCGCCCGCCAGGTCGCCCGCTGGGTGCATGCGAGCGCTGCCCGCTCGATCGGGGAGATGACCGATCTGCCCCTGGCCGAACGCGACGCCCTCGAGCGGTCCTTCCGCTTCGACGAGCCCGTACTCGACACGGTCTCGGTTTCGGCCGACGGGACCGCCAAGCACCTCTGGATGCTGCGCGGCGGCGAGGTCGTGGAAAGCGTGCTCATCCCGGCGCCGGGCCGCCTCACCCTGTGCATCTCCTCCCAGGCCGGGTGCGCGCTGGCGTGCCGGTTCTGCGCCACCGGGTGGTCGGGGTTCGGGCGCCAGCTCTCCGCGGCCGAGATCGCCGGGCAGTACCGCGCCTCCGCGCGCTGGGCGGGCGAGCGCGGCATGGGAAACGTCTCCAATGTGGTGTTCATGGGGATGGGCGAGCCGCTGGCGAACCGCGGGGCGGTCTTTCCCGCGCTCACGATCCTGAACAGCGGCTACGGCCTCGGTGCGCGGCGCATCACCGTGTCGACGGTGGGCGTCATCCCCGGGATCGAGGCCCTCACCCGGCGGCCGGAGCAGTTCCGCCTCGCGCTCTCCCTGCACGCGCCCGTCCCGGAGCTGCGGCGCGAGCTCATCCCGCTCGAGCAGCGCTACCCGCTCGATCAGCTGATCACGGCCCTCGAGGCGTTCAACCGCGGCGGGGGCCGCCGGGTGACCTTCGAGTACACGATGATTCGCGGGGTCAACGACGACCCCGCCCTGCTTCCCCCGCTCATCGACCTGGCCACGCGCGTGCAGGCATTCGTGAACCTCATCCCCTTCAACCCCATACCGTACGTGGACTGGCGTCCCAGCCACCGGGAACGGGTTCAGGCGTTCCGGAGCGGGCTGGACGAGGCGGGCGTTCCGGTGGCGGTGCGGGAACCGAGGGGGCGCGACATCGACGCCGCATGTGGGCAGCTGCGGGCGACGCGGTATCCGGCTCAGCGCACCCGGTCGAAGATACGTCCCCAGCGGATCTCCCGGAGCCAGGGGAAGGGCCGCAGCGAGTTGCGATTGTACGAGAAGTAGATCGCCATCACCCTCCCTTCGAACCGCCAGCGCTCGATCAGCCCCCACATCCGCCCGTCCAGGCTCGTGTCGCGGTTGTCGCCCAGCATGAAGTAGCGCTCGGGAGGGATCACGAGCGGGCCCCAGTTGTCGCGGGTGGGCCAGTAGTCGTCCCTGGGTCCGCCGAGAAGGATCTGCTGCTGCCACATCATCGACGCGTCCGCACCATCGAGGTCGCGCGTGAGCACCACGTAGGGCTCGTCCTGCGCCTCACCGTTGAGGAAGAGGACCTTGTCACGCATCTGGAGGGTGTCGCCGGGCATGCCGACGAGCCGCTTGACGAGAATCAGCGTGTCGTCGTGGGGCGGGTCGAAGACCAGGACATCGCCGCGGCGGGGCTCCGAGTAGCCGGGGATGCGAATGCCGGTCAAGGGGACCTTCGAACCCATGGCCGCGCGGTTGACCAGCAGAAAGTCGCCCACCAGGAGGGTCCGCTCCATGGATCCGGAGTCGATGACGAAGGTCTGGATCAGGAAGAAACGCACGATCACGAAGATCACCACGACCTGCAGAACCATCTTGCCCGTTTCGCGGAAGCCGCCGCGCGGGCGCTCGGCCTTCTTCCCTGCCCCGTCCTTGCCGCCGTTGCCGCTCTTGCCTTTCGGGGCCGGCTTTCCCTTGCCGGTCGTAGCCGGCCCGGACCGGCCTTTCGCTGTGCGCCGTTTCGCCATCGCCTACCGGTTCTCACTCCCTGTTGCCCGCTGTCCGGTCCGCCGCCGAAGCCAATCCAGCAGTCCGTCCCCTTCCGGCTGGTCACCGGCCTCCGCCTCGGGCGCGGCCCAGTCCGACCCCAACCGTACGGTTACATCCACGAACAGATTCGCGTCGCGTTCGCTGGTGACGGACCGGATTCCCAGCGCCTCGGCGACCGCGGCAGCCTTCTGCAGGCTCCCCACCCGGTCGATGACGACCGTCGAATCCTGGTCGAAAGCGGCGGCGTTGCCAAGCTTCACGACATCGAGGCCGGCCGCGCGGAGGTGGTCGGTGGCGACCTTCGCCATCCCGTCGACTCCCCCGGCGTTGAGCACCTCCACCGTGACCCGTTCCGTGCCTCTCGACAGGAGCGCCTGACCCGGCGGCGCGGTTTCGTCGGGGACCCACTGGCCGATGGCCGAAAGCGCCAGGACCAGCGCGCCACCGCCCACCACCACGAAGAGCACCGTCTTGAGAGTGCGCTGCATCACGACCCGCTGACGAGGGAGTTCCAGAACCCGAGGGTTCGCGGAGGCACGGCCTGCCGTGCCCGTAAAAGGTAATCAATCCGGTGCCGCAGGATTTCGGTCAGGACCTCGTCGGCCTCCGAGGGGAACCGGGAACGCAGTTCCTTTCGCCATTGGCGGCGCCGGGGGCGGCCCGGCTCCAGAGCGTCGGCGGCGCACAGCGCCTTTCCCAGCATTGCGAACTTCCGCGAGCCCAGGGTATGCCAGCGGATCGCATGAAGAAGCTCGCGGTCGCGGACCCCCTCGCGCCGCAGAAGATGGGCGGCGGCCGGACCATGGTATGCCCCGGGCGGCAACCGTCTGAACCGGCGCGGGAGGACGCCCGCCAAGCGTTTCGGCGGCGCGTCGCGGAGCGCATCGTGGAGGTGCCCCGCGGCCTGCCACCTCGCAACCTGGTCCTTTGCCAGCCCCATCTGCCGACCCCAACGTTCGAGGAGGCGGGAAACGCGGGCCATGTGGGCACGGCGCTTGTCGCCGGCCACCGCCCAGTCGGGAAGGTCGCCGCGGATGGCGGCCGTCAGGACGGGGTGCAGGCTTCGGGGAGGCGGTGTCTGGTTCACCGTTAGGGCCCGGAGCCTGCTCCAACGAAAGAGAGATGTATGGTTGACATTACATTTGGTAAAGTAATCTTTACATTTTGGTTGATCGGGCGCGGCGATTCGGCAGGTGTGTGGAGGTTGCGCGTGCCGTTCATTGTGGGCATGGCCGACTCGTGCGCAAGGGCAGCGTCGGAGTGCGACAGGAGGCCGTGGACAACCCCGGCGTCGCACCGAGGGCGGCGCGGCGCTCCGGCTGCGGACACGGCGTGATCTGGGACCCGTGCCTGGCGCGCGCGGTGGCGGCCGAGCTGGGTGCGCGACTGCGGGGGGCCAGGGCCAGGGCCGTGTGCTTTCGCAGGGATGCCAGGGTGGTCCTCGTCCACTTCCGGGACGAGACGCTGGAGGCGGACCTGTCTCCCCGCCGCGGGACGGTGGTGCTGGGGCCGGCAACGGAGCCGGGCGAGGGGGCCGAGCCGCTTCCGGCGGTGCTCGCCGGGGTGGAGGCCGTGCAGGATGAGCGGGTGATCGTGATGCGCTTCAGGCGCGTGCGGGGAAGGAAGCCGAATCCCGGGCTGATCCTGGAGCTGGCCACGAACCGCTGGAATGCGATCCTCGCCGAGGGGCCCGAACTGCGCGTGCGCAAGCGACTTCGCCACGTCCGGTCGCGGCCGCTTGCGGTGGGGCAGCCCTGGACGGCTCCGGGGGATGGCGGGGCG
>VXLT01000120.1 GCA_009841475.1 Gemmatimonadota bacterium | reverse complement strand
AGGACCGGCCTACCGGCGAACAGATCGAAGCCGTCCTCGACGAGTTCGAGAAGACCGCGTGGGCGGGACTGGAGCCGGATCGCTATTCGTGGACGGCGGTTCTGCACCGCGAACGCGGCGGCGGCGTCCACGTACACGTTCTGGCCGCGCAGTGCGACCTACAGACCGGCCGCAGCTTGAACATCGCGCCCCCCGGCTGGGAGAAGACCTTCGCTCCGCTTCGCGACGCGTTCAACCACGAGCACGGCTGGAGCCGACCGGACGATCCGAGGCGGGCCAGGGCGCAGCGGCCGGGCCACGTCGCCTACATCGAGGCGTCGAAGCTCCGGGCCGGACTCGAACACGAAGCGGATCCGCGCACCCTGATCCGCGACTACCTCGTGCAGCGCGTCGAGCACGGCGCGGTCAAGGACCGAGCCGAGGTGGTCTCCGCGCTGGAAGATGTGGGCCTCGACGTGACCCGCCAAGGCAAGGACTACATCACCGCCCGCGATCCGGACAGCGGGAAGCGGTGGCGGCTGAGAGGAGAACTGTATGAACGAGACTTCGAGCCCGGGCGACTTGACCTTCCGGCTGAGGAACAGGCTGGAGGCCGACCGGAGGCGAATCGAGGACGAAGCCGCGCGCGAGCTCGCGCGGCTCGGCGAGAGCTTGAGCGCCGTCGCAAGCGGCGCGCTGCGTTCCATCGAGGCCGATACGGCCGAGGCGACCGGGCGGATGCGCGAGTTGCTGATGAGGGCCTGGCTCCGGCCGCTGGTGGTCGGCATGAGCCTCTTCCTCGGTATCTGCTTCGGAAGCTTGGGGACGATGCACTGGCTGTCGAGGAGCATCCAGGACCGGATCGAGACGTTGGACGAGCTGGACACGCGGACCGGGTGGGCGCGCGCGATGCTGGCGGAGATCGAGGAGACAACCTGGGGCGTCGAGTTGCTGGAGAGCAGCGGGGACCGGTACGTGTCGCTGCCCGCCGGGACGGCGGTCCGTCCGGCCTTCACCATGAAAGGGCGGCCCTACTTGAAGCTGTCGAGAGAGTGAGGAGGGAGCTGCGTGACCGATTTGGAGCGGCGGCTGACGGCCGCATTGGAAAGATTGTCCGGGCAGTACGAAACGGAACAGCGGCGGCACTCCGAGCAGATCGAAGCGTCGCGAGAACAGGTCGAAGCCTTGCAGCGGCAAGTCGAGCGGCTGAGCGCGCGGGTGACGGACTTGACCGGATACTCCGGGACGTACGGCGCAGGGCCAGGGAGCAGGTGGAGATGACGAGGCAACTGCTGGAAAGGATACGAAGGCCCGGGCCGGACCGGGATTCCGGGCCGAGTCGGTGACGGCTCGCGGAAGCTCACGACCATCCGCGCCATGAACGATGGCGGTCATTCACCGGGAGTTGTCGGGGAGTCCTTACTTCTATTCCGGGGGAATCCAAGGCCCGATGTTTCCGGGTATCCGCCGAGACGTGCAGGCCGGACAGTCGCAGTCCCTTCCGCGACTTGGGCCAACGTGGACCAAGCCATGAAGGACTCCCTCGTGCAGATCGAAGTGCCTCAGAAGCCTTCGCGCCAACGTGTGGTCTCGCCTCTCATACGAGAGCCAGGTTGCGTGTGCGATGAAATCCGCCGCTTGGAGCAATCGTGATTCCTTCATTGGGGCGAAATACGGAATGTCGGCCAGGTTGTAGATGGAACCCCACCGGGTTCCACGGCGCCGAAACCCTCTGACCCACAGCTTGGCCCGGGCATCGAACCGGCCTTCCGAGAAGATCAGCAACCCGCGTTGCGCATCGTTGTACTCGCGGTAGCGTCTCTTCAGGAAGGTGTCGAAGCGCTTGCAGACCTGTTCGGTGGCAGCCTCGACGGCGTGCTCTCCGTACAGTTCGGTGTTCTTTTCGATGGCCGCGGCGTAGAGCCTCAAGCCGCCGTGGTGGTCGGTCGCGGTGATGGCGGCGATTACGTCGTCCAGGACTTCTCGTCGCTTCTCCTCGCTGACACCACGCCAGAATCCTCTCCCGGCTCGGATCGCCGATGCGTGAAACGGGATCGGTGGCCGGTTGGGGAAATGCTCCTCCTGCACGCGCTCCAGCCGCTGATTCAGGTGGTGTATCTGGCGCTCGAAGAGTGCTAGGCCGGCCAGCACGAAATAGCGGTCACTTGGATCGTTTTCGTTTCCCGACTCGTCGAGGTAGAGCAGGTACATGCGTGACTCCAAACGTTGACGGGTTGCGCCATCGTGCGGTAAGTTAGCCGTTATGCGACCGGCGCGGTTGCCTTAAGCGGCCCGATTGAACGGTTGCCTTGGGGGCGGCGGCTCTCTCACGTGGTGAGAGGCCGCCGCTCCTTTTTTACATCCTCTGACCTCCCGCTCTGCGCGGGAACGGTACGGCCATCGAAGCTCGTCCCTACTCGGACTGTAGCACAAGTTCGCCCTCCGCCCTTCGGGACCGAAGGATGACCCGCCCCGACGCGCAGTTATCGGCGGTCCTCGACGAATTCGAGACGACACCTTGGGCTGGGCTCGAACCCGACTGCCACGCTTGGACGGCGGTGCTCCACTGCGAGCAGGGTGAACGCGCTCAGTACCATCGCACGCGACACACAGTAGCCACCCGGGCAGGTGAAGCAGTTGACCGAGTACTGCGGGAAATCCACCGCTCGCGAGACCACGCAGCCGCGGCCAAAATTGACGCCACCCGCGCCAGACCGCGATTCTGGACCGAACCGGTGAGGCCGGTCGGGACTGGCGGCTGGGTGAGCCGACTGGCCCAACGGGCCGTTGCGGCAGCCCTCCCAACTGCACTCTCTCTCTCTTGCTCCCCGGCTTGCTGAAGTCGCCAACACGCCCGCATTCTTGGCCTCCGTCTCGCTCCCCCACACCATCCCGCAGACCTTCAGCGCACATTTGACGGCTTCGGACCATGTAAAGCGAACATGACATGTGTAATGCACTTATGACATTACGTGCCCGCGAACGCGGTAATCTGGCGCGAGGGCATCCCCGACCGAACGCAGGCGCTACTCCTTCCACGGATCGCCCGGTCCGCTCGCCATGACCTTGCGCTTGACCTGTCCCGTCTACGGCTGGCGTGACGTGGACGAACTCACCTTCGGGGAACAGGAGCGGGCCCCGAGGCCCGAACAGGATGGGCTGAGCGCGGAGGAGCACTTCCGCTGGACGCAGTTTCGGCAGATTCCGGGCGGGGTGGACACGGGACCGCTGGAAGAGTGGTGGTATCATGGCAGGGGTGCGGTGCCTGGTTCACCCCGACGAGGGATCCGGAGCCGAACCGCGAAGTGGACGAGGAGGAATGAGGGGGTGACTTGGAAGGAACGCTGACTTGGCTTGACCTGACCTCGGGAGACCGCAGCAGGATGAGGCGTGTCCTAGACTTGTTCAACGAGCCGGGTACGATCGACGAGATGGGCCTAGCCTCGCTGCGCGACGGCTTCTCAGAGGCTCTCTTCCCGGGGACATCGACCATCCAGACCCGACTGCGGTACGTGCTGTTCGTACCGTGGATCTACAAGCGACTCGAAGCAGCAAAGACCAGCAGCGCCGATGTCGCGGCCGCGGGACGCCGGGCCGAGACCGCGCTGATCCGTCCGCTCCGTGACAGCAACGAGGACGGTATCATAGGCACCCGTGCCGGAGCGTCGCTGGCGCGGCTGCCCAGCTCGGTGTACTGGTACGCGCTTGCACGCTGGGGTGTGTTTCAGCACGACCGAAGCCGAGCATGGTACCACAGCAACTTTGGCAGGCTGGCGGGCCAAAACCTGAGCGCTACGGTCGCCGCTGACGACCCCGGAGTCATGGACCTGCACCGTCCCAGTTGGCATCCCCGGCTGCCCACGCCACCAGATGATTTTCCAGCAGGGATCTCGTTCGATCTCACGCAGGAAGAAGCAGAGTTCGTTGAGGGAAGGATCGAAGAGCGATGCGCGGGCACGCTGCTGGCACATCTCGCCAGCGGGGTAGGCAAGATGGTTGAAGGCCCGCCATGGGCCCAACCGGCCGCCCGGAATTCGGGCCCGGAGGTCCGAGAGGTCGTCGAGCTCGCGCGCAGGTTCTCGCTGCATGTGGAGGGAGTACCCCTACTCTACAACCTCCTCCTAGCCGAACGGCGGCACGCGATCAACGGAAGCGACGATGACGAGGCTCGGATCATTTCCTACCAAGGGGAAATCTCCAATTGGACTGAACATGAGGCTGAGGAGGGTGCTTTCAATCCGGACGAACTTTGGGTTTTCGCAGCCCGCCACCGCGTGCGCGTCCGGGCCCTGCAGCGACGCTTTGTCGAGTCTTGGTCCGCGCGCATCGCGGAGATCGTTGGTGCCACGCGCAGTGGGTCAGGAAGAGTCGGTGGCGACCTGCAACTGCGCCGCTTGGTGGCGGCCCGGGAGAGGGAGCTAAAGGGACGCCGGTCGAGGCTCGACGACATCGCCAGACTACTGGACTGGAACGGCGCTGCAGGAGTGGGAAGAATGAACTTCCGCTGGCACCGCGTGCGCGCTCTCCTGAATGACCTCCACCGTGGACTGGAGGCTTGATGCTCTCACCGGACTCGCGGACAGTCGCCTTCGATCTGCTTCGCCCTCCCAGCGGCTACACGCTGGATCTGGCTGTCCTTACCACCTACACGCTGGACCTGGAAGCGCTGCTCGCCCTGCCGCTCAGCGTAGTGTCCGAGGCCGAAGGCGGCCTTGAAGAACTGCTGGCCGATCCGCTGCTACTGCTTGAAGCACTACGGAGGGCTGGTGAGCGGATTCAGCTCTTCGTGGATCAATCGGGGATTGCCGTCCCACGCCTCCCCCGCGAGCTCTATTCGATGCTCGAATCGAGCGTGCATCCGGTTCGCGCTCCGGGAGGTGGCATCTTCCACCCCAAAGTGTGGGTGGCGCGGTTCACGCCAACAGGACCCGGGATCGGCGTAACGGCAGGTCGGGAAGAGGGACGGCAGGACGTGGCGAACGATCAACCGCTCCTGCGCGTCGCGGTCCTCACCAGAAACCTGACCTTCGACCGATCCTGGGATGTCGCTCTGGCAAGCGACGCGCGCCCGGAGCCGGAAAGCCCGTTTGGTCCGAGCCGGTCGCTGGCCGAGCTGATCCATGCTCTGCCTGACTTGGCCACAACATCGGTTCCGCCTGACCTGGTCGCCCGCGTTAGGACCTTGGCGGATCAGATTGGCCGAGCGCAGTTTCCTCCTCCCCCCGGATTCCTTCGGCATCCAATCAAGTACCATGTCGTGGGACTGCCTGGAGCCCGCGCGCCGTGGCGCCCGATCTCTGATGGACGACGCACTCTGGCCATCGCTCCCTTCGTCAACCGGACGGGTCTGGAGGCGGTCCGCGGCCCTGCCTGGGGCGAGGGGCTCCTGGTGAGCTTGCAGAATGAACTGGACAAGCTGTCCGACGATGTCTTGTCCGCATGGAGCGACGTACGCACACTGTCAGACCTCGCGGTCGATGAAGAGACGGAGGATGCCGCCGTGCGGCCAGCCGGCCTGCACGCCAAGCTCATCGCCGTGGAGCACGGCTGGGATGTCACTTGGTACGTAGGCTCAGCCAACCTCACTGCCGCTGCCCTCCATGGACGCAACGTCGAGGCGCTCGCCGAAATCAGGGCGCGCAAGGGACGGTCGCGCGGGAAGAGCGGTTTCGGAATCGACCGCTTCCTAGAGTCCGGGTTCGACCGGCTCTGCACTCCGTACCAGCGGATCGCGATTCCAGATGTCGATGAAGAGGTGGTCGAGGCCCGCGGGCGATTAAACGCCGCCCGGGACGCGCTGCTGGAAGCCGACATGACGGTGGTGTGTTACGGGTCTGGCGAGGAATGGACATGGGCGCTGGACTGCGGAGGGCTGGACGCCGAACCCCTTCGTGCGCTGGCTGCGGTTGACGTGTTGGCGTGGCCCATCTCGGTAAGCGAGGACATGGCTCACCCACTGCATCCGCCACCGGCCTTGACCCTCCCAATCCAGCACCTGACGCGCTTCGTCGCCTTTCGGCTGTCGGTTCCGATCCCTGGCGTGGACGAGGTGAAACTCGCCCTTAGGCTGCCTGCGCGGGGCATGCCGGGGGATCGCATGCACCACGCCTTGGTGGGCTTGATCAGCGATCCCGGGCGCTTTCTCCGCTTCCTTCGGGCGCTGCTCGGGGATCTTGACGCTGTGGCAGGTTGGATGGGTGCGGGAGGAAGCAGAGCCAATGTCGGCGACCAAGGGCCGAGACTCGACTCCGAGACCCTGCTGGAGGATGTTGTCCGCACAGCATCAAGGGCTCCGGAGCGCTTGGGTCCCGTGCGCCGCTTGATCGCCGACCTCCGCAAGACCGAGAGGGGGTGCGCGGTTATCCCTGACGACTTCCTGAGGGTGTGGGAAGCGGTGGAGTCGGCCATCCGGGAGCGAGGGCGATCATGAAGCGTCCGTCCGTAGAGCACGTCATGAGACCGTTAAGACCGTTCCAGCGCCGGACGGTGGACCATGCCTTCAACCGCCTCTTTCTGGCAGGTGACAGCACCTCGCGCTTCCTCGTCGCCGACGAAGTGGGTCTGGGAAAGACCCTGGTCGCCCGAGGAGTCATTGCGCGGACCATTGATCACCTCTGGGACGGGGTTGACCGGATCGGAATCGTGTACATCTGCAGCAATGCCGGCATCGCGCGGGCCAACCTTCCGAAGCTGACGATCGGCAACGGCGACGAGGGATCGTACGCCAGCGCGACCAGACTCACGATGCTCGCGACCGAACTTGCGTCTCGGCGCGGTGCCACCGGCGTGCTCCAAAAGAAGCTCAACTTCGTCAGCTTCACGCCCAGCACATCGTTTAGGCTAGGACATCAGGGCGGCCAGCGGCGAGAGCGCGAGGTGCTCTTTCGTCTACTGCACCCAGTGATACAGCGCTGGATACCACTCGCAAATCTGTTGCAGGCCGGCGTCACGCGCGTGGATGACTGGCGCTGGGGCCTCAAGCACCGCGATCTGCCTATCGAACCTGGGATCCGCGCCCGTTTCGTCGAGAGTTTCCAAGCGGACGATGCGCTGCGGCAGGACCTCCAGGACGCGCTGGGCCGCTGGTTCTTCCGTTACCGGAGCACATGGCCGAAAGAGGCTCGATCGATGCGCAACGCACTGATCGGCCGACTGCGGCGGCTACTTGCAAAGATCTGTCTGGATGTCCTCAAGCCGGACCTGATTGTCCTGGACGAGTTTCAGCGCTTCAAGCCGCTGCTGGAGACAAGGCCAAACCACCAGAGCGAGGCCGCCCGACTCGCCCAGAGACTGTTCCAGATCACCGCTCATGACGGACGCCCTGTGCGTACCCTTCTCCTTTCAGCCACGCCCTACAAGCTCTACACCTCCGATGCCGAGATTGAGCAGGAGGACCATTACGAGGACTTCCTGGCCACCACGAAGTTCCTGTTCGCCAATCAAACGGAGCGGCTCGTCACACTGAGGGAGGGTCTCGGACGGTTTGCGCACTCGCTCAAGCGAACCGCTTCGCACGGTTCTGCGTCAGCGGACCAGGACGCCTTGCGGGCTGCCCGAGCTGCGAAGTCCAACGTGGAGCATCTGCTCCGGGCGGTCATGGCCCGCACCGAGCGGGTTGCGGCCACCGGTGACCGGGACGCGATGGTCGCCGCACGCGATGTGCCGATTTCGATTCGCGCTTCGGACGTGCGCCAGTATCTGGCGGCCGACGCCCTGTTTCAGGCTGTGGGCGACCGCGACCCGATGCCCTTTTGGAAATCGGCCCCGTACCTGGCCCACTTCATGCGAGGCTACAAGGTCAACCAGCGCCTCGATAGCATGATCGCGCACGCCCCGGAACAGGTGCGAGCGGTACTTCGGCGGCATGGCGAGTCGTTCTTGGAGGAAGGTGCTCTGCGGGCTTGGTCGGCGATAGATCCGGCGCATGGCAAGCTGCGCGAGATGGTGAAGACTCACCTTGACCGAGATGGCTTGTGGCGCCTGCTGTGGCTGCCCCCCACGGTGCCGTACTGGCCGTTGGAGGGTGTCTACGCCGATGCGGCTGGGGTTACCAAGTCGCTGATGTTCTCCGCGTGGAACGTCGTGCCCGACGTGGTAAGCGGCGTGCTCAGCTACGAGGCCGAGCGGCGGATGGCGGGAGGACGCATTGGCAGCTATGAGAACCCCGATGCCCAGCAGAGGCCGCTTCTTCGCTTCACGCAGCCTGCTGACGGTCGCCGCTCGCGCCACCGGCTCCTGCTGCTGTTGCTACCGTGTTTGCGTCTGGCCGACGACGCACATCCCTTGGGCGCTCCGTTGGGCGCGGATCGACGCCGATGGGTGCGCGAGCGGGCGAAGGCACTGTTGTCGAGCCTGCCCGATCCCCCCGACGGCCCGATAGATGAACGCTGGGAGTGGGCGATACCTCTCATACTGGATCCTGGTCTGCGGGAATTCCTGGAGCAGTGGCGAAAGGGGATGCTGTCAGGTCTGCGGGATTCGGATCTCCTCGCCAAGCCGAATCCAGAGCTCTTCGACCGTTATCTGGACGACCTCCTGAAACTGGATGCGGACCGCTTGGGGCGCCGTCCTCCTCACCTTGCCGAACTTGTCACCGAGGTCGCGCTCGGCTCGCCCGCCGTGCTCGCGACGCGTGCCCTCGGGGCGTTTTCCAGTCGGGTGACTGACACGACCCGGCGGAGGCTCGCCGTCACCGTCGCCGAAGCTTTCTGGAGTCTATTCAACCGCCCGGCGGTGATCTCCATGCTTCGCTATTCGGTCACTCAGCATGGCGCGGCGGGTGACGATGTCGCCTACTGGCGGCTGGTGCTCGAGTACTGTCGCGATGGCAACCTTCAGGCGGTGCTCGACGAACAACTACACCTGCTGTGGGACCAGCACTCCTGGGTGCCGGACGCCGACCCGAACGCCACGGTTACACGCTGTATACGCTGGCTCGTACAGGGGATCAGTCCCGTCCGAGCGCGCGTTCACGCTCGACTCTTCTCGGTGTCGGGCACTGAATCCGCCGTCGATCAGAGAGCTTTTCGAGTCCGCACGGCCTTCGCGCTACGCTTCGGCCATCTGCGCGGCGAGGACGGCGTTGGTCACATTAGCCAAGACGCCGTGAGGATCGCGTTCAACAGCCCGTTTCGCCCCTTCGTGCTCACCTCGACCTCGATCGGACAGGAAGGGCTCGACTTCCATCCTTGGTGCCATCGCCTGATACACTGGAATCTGCCCGGCAACCCCGTGGATCTCGAACAGAGGGAGGGACGCGTGCATCGGTACAAGGGCCATGCGGTTCGGAAGAACGTGGCCGCAGCGCATTCCGAGAAGGCTCTGGCGCGCTGGTTGCCGGGGGACGATGTGTGGTCTCTCATCTTCCAAGACGCGATGCAAGCCGCCCGCGCCGCCCGGCTTTCGGACTTAGTCCCGCACTGGATTGCCGAAGGACCCTGCCGGGTGGAGCGTCGCGTGCCGTTACTTCCCTACACCAGCGAGGTTGCCGCACTGAAGCTCCTGAAGCGCCAGCTGGCCGCGTACCGCCTTGTGTTCGGTCAGCCGCGCCAGGAGGAGCTAATGAACCTGATCGTAAACGCCAACATGCCGATCGCTGAGATTCAGGCGCTGACCATCAATCTTGCTCCGCCGACCGTAGACTAGGGAGGATCACCTTGAGTGCGGGGGACGACAAGTCGGTTGCTATCTTCTTGAGGACGGCCCAATCGATCTTCTGAGCGCCTATGGCGAGTGACGTCGGCACCTACCCCGCCGGTGCGACGACGATGCCAGTCGCCTTGAGCCCCAAGGGATTGGCTGTTTTCGTCGTGTTGGACGGATTCGACGTGGCCAGCGTGGGGGTTAAGAGGCTACCGACCGAGGGCCGCTGAGCCCCCACTTTGTACCCAACCGATCCACCGTCGATGGTCCGAACACATCGTCCGCTGACCTCCAATGCCATCGCATAGAATCCCGCTCATTTCTGCATATCGCAAGTGATACATCGTCAATAGGGTACAATGTAACATGTTGACATGTAGCATGTTACAAAATCACTCGTAGTTCCGCCGGAACTCGGCCAAATGGAGTCGCTCGTCTCGCTGATTCTGCGTGGCAACCAACTCTCCGGCGCGCTTCCGCCCGAAATCGGTGAACTCGCCAGCCTGGAGCGCCTGGACGTGTACAACAACCCCGGTCTCGAGGTCCTGATGCCCCGGAGCATGCTCAATCTTCCCCTCGGCTACCTTGACATCGCCGACACGAACCTGTGTCCACACCTTGACGACGAGTTCCAGGACTGGCTGGAAGGCATCCCGATCGCGCGCGGCCTGTGGTGTCACCCTACGCTGACGGAACGATTGGCGCTGTCCGAGATCTACGACGCGACCGGCGGTCCTTCCTGGACCCACAACAACGGCTGGGCCGGTGACTTGCCGGCAGGCGCCCGGTACGGAGTAACGGTGAGTGCGGCGGACAAACGGGTGCGACGGCTGGTGCTGGCCGACAACGGACTGCGGGGGTCCCTTCCTCCGGCAATCGGCAATCTGAGGAAGCTGGAGACGCTGGATCTTGGCGACAACAGTCTTGCGGGGGGAATCCCCGCCGCGGTCACCTCGATCGGTGCGCTGGCCGCGCTCAGGGTGAGCGGCAACGCGGGAATGGAAGGGCCGCTCCCGTTTCGCATGACGGAGATGGCGGGCCTCAAGTCGCTGGATTACGCAAACACCGGGCTGTGCGCGTCGCCGTCGTCGAGCTTCCAGCGCTGGGTCGATGGGCTGGATTTCGCCGACGGAGCCACCTGCGACAACCCCGAGGCGGTCACGCTGTCGCTACCGGTGGTGTATCTGACGCAAGCGATCCAGCGGCCCGAGGGCGATGTCCCGCTGCTCGCGGGCCGCGACGCGCTGCTGCGGGCGTTCCTGGTGAGCGACCAGGCGAACGCCTTCTTCGAGCCCGAAGTCGTCGCAACGCTCACGAGGGACGGCGAAGAGGTCCACCGCATGGTGATGCGGACGGAGGACGACCGCCTGAGCACCGCTCCGGACGAGGGTGTCCTCGGCAGGTCTTACAATGCGCTGATCCCCGCCGAACACATTGTCCCGGGCACACAGCTGGTGGTGGTGGCCGACCCCGGGGAGACCGTGCCGCGCGCAGCCGGCAGCCGGACCCGTTTCCCGGACGCCGGTTCCATGGAGCTCGATGTGATCGACGTGCCGCCATTCGAACTCACGGTGGTGCCGGTGCTCTATTCCGGGAACCCCGACTCGTCGATCTTCGCCTGGACGGACAGCATCGCCGCCGACAGCCCGCAGGTGGGTCTGCTGAGGCACTCATTTCCGTTCGCGGAGTTCAGCGCAACGACGCGCGACAGCTACATCACGTCTCTCGACCTCACCAAGGAGGACAACACGTGGCCTCTGGTCCTGGAGCTGGAAGTAGCATATCACGCCGAGCAGGCCACGGGATACTGGTACGCGGTGGCGGACAGCGACGAGGGATACGTGCGCGGGATCGCGCGGCTGAACGGATGGGTGAGCTTTGGCAAGCCGTGGGATACCGAACTGGCGCATGAGGTCGGACACACCCTGGACCTCAAGCACGCGCCCTGCGGCGGCGCGCTCGGCGTCGAGCCGGACTTTCCCTATCCGAACGGAAGCATCGGCGTTTGGGGGTACGATTTCCGCGACGGCTCGGTGGTGTCCCCGAACGACCGCCGCGACATCATGGGATACTGCTACGAGAAGGGCTGGTTGAGCGACTATTACTACGAGAAGGTCATCCGGGTGCGCGAGGAGAAGGAAGGACGGGCGGCGCGGGCGCTCCTGGCCGGACCCGGGCCGAAGTCGCGGATGCTCGTGCTGTGGGGCGGCGTTCTCGGGGATGAGCTGCGCCTTGAGCCGGTGCATTCGATGCACACGACGGCGAAGCTCCCGGACGAGCCCGGGCCGTACCGGGTGCAGGGAATCGCGGACGACGGCGGTATCGAGTTCTCCCTGTCCTTCACTCCGGGCGAAGACAAGTACGGCAACAAGTACTTCTTCTTCGCCATCCCCGTCGAGGAGGAATGGGAGGGCTCGCTCGAGCGGATCGTGCTCACCGGGCCCGAGGGCGAGGTGGCGCTGGACGATCACGACACTCGGTCGATTTCGGTCTTCACCGACCCTTCCACCGGTCGAATCCGGTCGATCCTGCGGGACTGGGACGGGCCGTTGCTGGCCGCCTATGGCGGGACCAACCTGCTGGATGTGGAGACCACCAGAGGAATCCGGGAGGCCGTGAGGCTGCCACGGTAGGGCAATCGCCGCCGGGAAGCTTGACACCGGGGTCCCGCCCACATTTATTCAAGGCAGCGAAAAACTCATCGAGACCGGTCGAGGGACAGGCCCGTAGACACCGGGGCAACCTGTGGGGATTGGCGTTCCCACAAAGGTGCCAACTCCTGCGATGGAAGCGCAAAGTCCATCGTAAAGATGAGCCGCCCACCACCGCCAGGTGGTTGCCGGAAGGAACAGGGCGTCGAATCTCCGGAGTCCGATGAGGGACAATCGAGACTCGGGAGAGATCGAAATGGCCAGCCTTGACGCCGCCCCCAGGGAGCCTTCCGCCGCGCCTGCCAATCCTGCGTTGCCCCCCTCATCTGCTCACGCGCCCCGCGTGGAGGTGTCTGGTATACACATAAGACGCAGCCGGCGGTCTAACGCGGGTAGATGTCGG
>VXLT01000025.1 GCA_009841475.1 Gemmatimonadota bacterium | reverse complement strand
CCCCCCCGCCCGTCCCCCCCTTCACGGCCTCGTCGTCCAGCGCCTCGAGGTAGACGTGGTAGCGCGGCTTCCAGCCCGGCAGGCGCACGCCGAAGAGGGTGACCACCAGCGCGCCCGACCTGAGCGCCAGGACCGCCGGTCCGCGCGCGGTCGACGCCGGATGCCCGAAGAAGTCCACGAAGACGCCGGCGCGCCGCGCGTCCTGGTCCCCCAGGATCCCCGCCAGACGGCCCGCCCCGAGCGCCGCCAGCACCCCGCGCCGACCCTCGTCGCGCGGGATGATCCCGAACCCGAGCCGCTCGCGCGACCGCGTCAGGTAGCGGTCGAAAAGCACGTTGCGCTGGCGCGCCACCACCACGTCGATGGGGAAGCCGCGCGCCACCAGTGCGGCGCCGCCCACCTCCCAGTTGCCCAGGTGCGCGCTCAGCAGGATGACCCCCCGCCCCTTCCGCACCGCCGCCTCCACCACCTCCAGCCCGGTCACCCGGGTACGCTCCCGCACCTCGCGGGGACCCATCCCCGCCAGCCGGAACACGGCCACGGCCTCGGCGCCCAGGTGCGCGTAGCAGCGGCGCCCGACATCCCGCCGCCAACGCTCGTCCGCCTCCGGAAAGGCGCGGCGGAGGTGGTCGCGCACCACGGCCCAACGGGGGCGGCCCACGCGCGCCGCCACCCAGCCGAGCGCGGCCCCGGCCCGGTCGGCGACCACCTCCGGCAGGATGGCGCACACCCCGGCGACGATCCGCAGCAGCACGTACTCCACCCGGTGGCGCAACGCCTGTCCGGTCACCGGAACTGGAGCTCGCGCAGCCGGCGGTAAAGGCCCCCTTCCTCCATCAGGGACTCGTGGCTCCCTCGCTGCACGATGCGCCCTTCGTCCACCACCACGATCAGGTCGGCGCGCTGGATCGTGGAGAGCCGGTGCGCGATCACGAAGACGGTCCGCCCGGCGAGCAGCCGTCCCATCGCCTCCTGCACGAGCCGCTCCGATTCGGTGTCGAGCGCGCTGGTCGCCTCGTCCAGCACCAGGACCGGCGGATCCCGCAGGATGGCCCGCGCGATGGCGATCCTCTGGCGCTGGCCGCCCGAGAGGGTGGCGCCGCGCTCCCCCACCACGGTGTCGTACCCGTCGGGAAGCTGCCGCACGAAGTCATGCGCGAACGCGGTGCGGGCCGCCTCCTCGATCCGCTCGATCGGCACGTCCCCCATCCCATAGGCGATGTTGGAGCGCACCGTGTCGTGGAAGAGGACCGTGTCCTGCGACACCACCCCCAGCCCGGCGCGCAGGCTGGCCAGGCTGAAGCCGCGAACGTCGGTCCCGTCGATCTCGATCGACCCGGCCGCCGGCTCGTAGAACCGGCCCAGCAGGTCGACGATGCTGGTCTTGCCGGCACCGCTGGGACCCACCAGTGCTACGACCGACCCGGCGGACACGTGGAAGCTGACGCCCTGGAGCACCGGTTCACCCTCACGGTACTCCAGACGCACGTCGCGGTACCGAATCCCTTCGCGCACACCGTTGAAGACTTCGGTGCCATCCCGCGCACGGCTCTCGGCGGGCGCGTCGAGGAACTCGAAGACCCGTTCCGCCCCGACGAGCCCGGGCTGGATGAGCGCGGGCAGCTTGCTCAGATACTTGACGGGCGCGTAGAGCCTCGCGCTGAGGATGATGAAGCCGATGAACGCTTCGCCGGTCAGCGAACCCTCCACGACCACCATGCGGGCCCCGTACCAGAGCAGAATCCCCGTCCCGAACGCGACGAACAGCTCGGTGATGGGAGCCGCCAGCGCGCGCAGCCGCACCGTCCGCAGGAAGGTGTCGAAGTAACCGCGGGTCAGCGACCGGAAGCGCTCATGCTCATGCCGCTCGCTCGCGGTGGACTTGACCAGGCGGATCCCGGCCACCGTCTCCTGGATGTGGGCTCCGACCTCGCCCGCCATATGGAGCACCTCGCGGTCGCCACGCCGCAGCCGGCGCACCAGCGGTCCCCAGATCACCATCGTCATCGGAATCACCACGAAGGACGCCACCGTGAGCTGAACAGAAATCATTGCCATGCCGCAGGCGAAGGCCACGAACTCCAGAACCGACTTGAGCGACTTGATGAGTTCGGAGGTGACCAGCGTGCGCAGCTGCTCCACGTCGTGGGTCAGGCGCGACACGATCTGCCCCGTGCGCATGCGCCCGAAGAAGCCGAGGTCCAGCTCCAGCAGGTGACCGTACACGCGGTCACGCAGGTCGCGGGTGACGCCCTGCTCGACGCGTGCGGCCAGGTAGCTGCGCGCAAAGTCGCACGCGCTCTTGCAGGCGACCACGACCACGATGAACACAATGATCCCCGCTACCACCGCCTGCGGATCGCCGTCCAGCTCCACGAAACGGCCCACGGTGATTTCGAGCGCCCGGTCCACGAGGTTGGGGTCCTCCGCGGTGACGGTCTCATCGCCGAAGATCGTACTCAGGAACGGGATGAGCAGAACCACCGAGAACGCGTCCAGCGCGGCGACTAGGGCCGTGGCGACCACAGTCAGCAGGAGCATCCAGCGGTGCGGCCCTAGGTACGAGAGGATCCTCCGCCAGAGGCGTGAATTCACCGGAGGCGGGGCCTCATCACCGCCACCGGTACGATCATTTCCTCGGGCGAGATGCCCCCGTGCAGGAAGGAGTTCCGGTAACGTCGCTGGTATTCGCGAAGCTTGGTGGGGTAGACGAAGAAGTAGTCGTCCAGGGCGACCAGGTGGGTCGTGCCCAATGGGCCGGCGGGAAGACGCAGGTCCGAGGCCCGGGTCGTGGTGAGCGCCGCTTCGGGGTCCTGTGCGCGCAGGTTGTTTCCGAACTTGTAGCGCAGGTTGGCGCTGGCGCCTCGCCGGGCGAAGACGGTGGCCGGGCGGCGGCAGTGGATGGAGCCGTGGTCGGTGGTGAGGACGACCTTGTGACCGTGCGCCGCGGCCTCCTTGAGCACGGCGAAGGCCGTGGAGCGCTCGAACCACGACCGGGTGAGTTGCCGAAGCGCGGCCGCGTCCTTCGCCACCTCCATGAGGATCGGGGATTCGGAGCGGCCGTGGGTCATGAGGTCCACGAAGTTGAAGACCATGGCGATGACGGACCCGGGGCGGCGTGTGGCCGAGCGCACACGTGCCTTTACCGCCGCCGACTTGCGATCGGTGAAGACCTTCTCGTAGTGCACCGGAACATCACGCCGCGTGAGCCTCCGCAACTGATCGCGCAACATCTCGTCCTCGAAGGCGTTCATCGACCCCTCGTCCCCGTTGGCATCCCACCACTCCGGATGCTGCCGCGCGATCTGGTCGGGGAAGAGGCCGGAGAAGATCGCGTTGCGCGCGTAGGGCGTCGCGGTGGGGAGGATCGAATAGTGGTACCCCTCGTCGACATCGAAGTGAGCGCCGAGCAGAGGGGAGATCGACCGCCACTGGTCGAGGCGCATGCAGTCGAGAATTACGAAGAACACGGGCTCCTTGCCGAGGAGCGGAAGCAGGCGGCGCTGCACGATGTCCACAGACATTTCGGGAGGGTTCCGTTCGCCGCGCACCCAGGCAGGATACTCTGTCACCACCCAGCGGCCGAAATCGTGGCGGAGGTCCTCGTGGAGGGAGTCGACGGTGTCGAGGAGACCCGTTTCGCCGGCCCCTTCGAGGCGCAGGTGCCATTCCGCCAGCTCCTGGTAGACACGCGCGAAATCCGCCTGGTCCGCAGCCTCTTCCCGCATGCGCGTCAGCGCCGGCCAACGGGCTGCGAAGTCCTGTGCCGCCCGCTGTTGCCGGATCGACGATCCCTCCAGGATCCGCGTGACCACCGACAGGACCTGGCGCGGGCTTGTCGGCTTCACCAGGTAGTCTTCCACCTGGCGCCCGATCGCCTCCCGCATCGTCTGATCCTCCTCCGACTTGGTGACCATCACGACCCGCGCATGGGGGTCGTCGCGGCGGATGAGCTGGAGGACCTCCAGCCCGCGCCGGCCGGGCATCTGCTCGTCGAGAAGAATCAGGTCGTAGGCGTAGCCGCGAAGCAGCGTAAGCGCGTCGTCACCGTTGGCAATTGCGTCGACGTGGTAGCCCCGCTGCTGGAGAAAGAGAAGATGGGGGCGGAGCAGGTCGATCTCGTCGTCCACCCAGAGGATTCGCTTGGCCGCTCTTTGCATGGAGAGCGGGTCAACGGTTGACGTCCCAAGAGAACCACGCCGCCACCGGAATCCCGTTCCTGATGGCAGGGCGAAAGCTCCAATCCGCCGCCTCGCTGACCAGCCGCTCGTTGAAGCGACGGTCCGGGGACGGCGGTTGCAGCCAGGTGGAGTCGGCTACGACCTCCCCCAGTTCGTTGACGAAGACCCACACGGTCAGATCGAGATTCTTCAGGCCCTTGGGTGCGTCGACAACCGGAATCATCATTCTCGGTACCGGCATCGGATTCTGCCCGCTCCCCTGTCCGTCCGTCCCTCCGTTCCCGGCCCCGTCGCCGGTTTCGGTGCCCACTTCGCCGAGTCCCGGAAGCTCGCCGAGGAGCGCCACGTCATCGAATGCCTGGTCCATGTCGAACTCCACCAGCTCGATGTCGATCTCGACAGGGATGGGGACGAACGGTCGTTCGATCGGGCGGGGCGGCGGGATTACCAGGTTCATCGCCTGCAACGAGCCGGACGCGGCCCTGTTGTCACCCGCATCGGGCCCGGCCGGGATCCCCGGTGAGAGCGGTATGGACCGCCCGCCGCCAAGAAGAAGCACCAGCAGGTGGACAAGAACCGAGCCCGCCAGGGCGCACCGCCACACCCACCTCTCCCTCCACCGCCGCGTCGCTACGTCGAGATCATGCATTGCGCGGGAACCCTTGGCTTCGGTTGTTTCCGGTCCAGTCATTCAAGTTAATACACCGCACGGGGCGATGGTGTTTCGTAACGGCGGCGCCACCCGGCGGCCGACAGCCCATCCGGCGTCCAGGCTTGCCCGTTTCCGGGGCCGTGAGCAAGATTTCCCGCCTTGCAGGGTCCGGCGCCCTCGCGCGCCCTCACCGGCGCGTTCCCGGCATTCCGGCCCGCTCACGCGAGACGTGCATGTCAGTTCACACGCTTGCCCGTCCGCATCGACGGACTCACGCAAGGGGGAATCTCGGTGGACCTCGGACTTAAAGATAGGGTGGCACTGGTTGCCGGCGCATCCAGGGGACTCGGCAGGGCTGTGGCCGAACGGCTCGCACACGAAGGTGCGCATGTGGTCGTCAACTCCAGATCGGCCGGGGTTCTGGCCGCCACGGCCGGGGAGATCGCCAGCGCAACGGGGCGCAGAGTCGTTCCCGCAGCAGGCGACGTCTCCAATCCGGAGCGGTGCGAAGCGCTGGTCGAGCGTACGGTCGAGGAGTTCGGGCGCCTGGACATTCTTGTGGCCAACGCGGGTGGGCCGCCGCCGGGCGGGGTGGACGATTTCAGCCCCGCAGCGTACCGGGACGCGCTGGAGGTGAATCTGATGTCCACCGTCCAGCTGACCCTGGCCGTGCTGCCCGCCATGAGGAAGAACCGGTGGGGCCGGATCGTCGCCATCACCTCCGTATCGGTCAAGCAGCCGATCAACGGGCTCCTCCTGTCCAACACCGCCCGACCGGGTGTGGTGGGATTCATAAAGACCATCTCCCGCGATCTCGCCGCCGACGGCATTCTCTGCAACGTGGTGGCCCCGGGGTACATCCACACCGCGCGGGTCGAGTCGCTGGTTGCCGGGCAGGCGGAGGCGCGCGGTGTCTCCCGCGAAGAGATTCTGGACGGGATGACGGCCAACATCCCGGCGGGACGGATCGGGAGTCCTGCCGAGTTCGCCAACGCCGTCGCGTTTCTCGCTTCCGACGCCGCTTCCTACATCACCGGCCACACCCTCCAGGTCGACGGCGGGCTGGTGCAGGGGCTGCTGTGACAATCGAGGACCGGATTCGGGCCGGACGTCCGCGGGGCGTTCGGGCCTACCTGGAACTTACCAAACCCGGAATCACCCTCTTCGTCGCGGTCACCGCGCTCGCCGGCTACCTCGTGGCCGCCCTCCCGGCTGCGATCCCGGCGCGCATCCTCCACCTCGTACTGGGCGTCGTGCTGAGCACGGCCGGCGCCCTCGCGCTGAACCAGTATCTCGAACGCGGTCCCGACAGCCTCATGATCCGGACGCGGCCCCGTCCCGTCCCCTCGGGGCGCATCCAGCCCGGCCGTGCAGCACTGTTCGGCTCCCTCCTCCTCGCGGCCGGCGTCGGTCATCTCTGGTACCACGTCGGCTGGCTCCCCGCGCTCTTCACCGCCGTCTCCGCCCTGCTCTACGACGGCGTATACACCCCCCTCAAGCTGCGGTCGCCGCTGGCCACCCCCGTCGGCGCAGTGCCCGGAGCGCTCCCGGCGCTGATCGGCTGGACCGCCCACACCAGCGTGGACGCTAGCGGCATGACCCTGTTCGGCATCCTGTTCCTGTGGCAGCTCGTGCACGTCCTCGCGCTGGGATGGAACCTGCGCGACGACTACGAGCGCGCCGGCTTCCAGCTCATCCCGCCCGGCTCCGCATCCCTCATATCGAGAATGATGGTCGGCCATGCGCTGGCACTCCTGGCGCTGAGCGCCGTGCCGACGCTGCTCGGCATGGCCGGGATGTTCTATCTCGCGGGCGCAGCCGTCCTGGGCCTGGGAATGGTTACGGTTACCCTTGCCTTCCTCCTCGATCCCACCCGCCAACGCTGCCGGCGCGTCTTTGTCGGCTCCCTCCTCTACCATCCCCTGTTGCTGGCCCTGATGGTCGCCGGGGCTCTGTGATACTCCGTCCGCCAACCCAGTGGAGGACTACCATGCGCTTCCGAGTCATGCTTGCCGCTCTCACGCCCGCCGCCCTCGTGCTTCCCGCCGTGGCCCAGGAGGATCCTCGTCCGCGCGCCCGCGACCTCGGCATCGAGGTCGGCGTTTTTGCGGCCGGCACCTACAACGCGATCACCGACGTGAGGGGCGTCCTCGTGGGCCACGCCACCGTGATTTCGGGGGACGACGTGCGTACGGGCGTCACCGCCATACGGCCCCACGGCGGCAACCTGTACCGAGACCGCGTCCCGGCCGCGATCCACGTGGGCAACGGCTTCGGCAAGCTCCTGGGCGTCACGCAGGTGCGCGAACTCGGGGAACTCGAGACCCCCGTCCTGCTGACCTGCACACTCTGCGTCTGGAGGGCGGCGGACGCCATGGTGGAATGGGCACTCGGCATGGACGGGATGGAAGGCGTGCGGTCTATCAACCCGGTCGTGGGGGAGACGAACGATGGCGGGCTGAACGACATTCGCAGCCGCCCGGTCACCGAGGCACACGTCCGGGCGGCGCTCGAAGGCGCGGCATCGGGGCCGGTCGGGGAGGGCTCGGTGGGCGCGGGGACGGGCACCTCGGCCTTCGGTTGGAAGGGCGGGATCGGGACCAGTTCGCGTGTACTGCCCGGGCCGCTCGGGGGCTACGCAGTGGGAGTGCTGGTCCAGTCCAACTTCGGTGGCATCCTGCAGATCGCGGGGGCACCGGTGGGGCGGGAGCTGGGCCGCTATTCATTCCGCAACCAGGTCGGGAGCCGGGGGGCACCGGAGCCGGAAGAACGCAGGGGCGACCCGCGCCGGGGGGGAGGCGCCAGCGACCCCGGCCGGGGCGGAGGCGCCAGCGGCCGGGACCCGCGGGGTAGCGCCGGCGGGCCGCAGGTCGAGGAGCGGCAGGGCGAGTCCCAGGGGTCGATCATGATCGTCGTCGCAACCGACGCTCCGCTTTCGGAACGCAATCTGGAGCGAGTGGCGAGGCGTGCGATCATGGGGCTTTCCCGCACCGGTTCCTTCGCCAGCAACGGATCGGGCGACTATGTGATCGCCTTCTCCACCGCGGAGGGCGTGCGCCGGCGGCCGGGCGAAGACGTGCGTTCTGTGTCGGATCTCTCCAACGAGCGCATGTCGGCAATCTTCCAGGCCACAGTGGAAGCCACCGAGGAGGCGGTCTACAACTCGATGTTCAAGGCGGTTGCGGTGAGCAGCCGCTGGGGAACCCGGGAAGCCCTCCCGATCGAGGCAACAGTCGACGTGCTCCGGCGCTACGGGGTGATCCGGTGACGACACCTCCCGTGCCACCCGGCCGCACCGACGCGAGCAGGCCGTGGATGCTAGCCCGCCCCGCGGATCAGCACCAGTCCGGCACGCGCACCGGTAAACTCGCCGTCCAGGATCGCCGCCTCACCGTTCACGAAGAGGTGGACCACCCCCGACGATAGCTGGTGCGGCTCGGTGAAGGTGGCGTTGTCCCGGAAGTCGGCGGAGAACACGACCAGGTCCGCGGCCATGCCCTCCGCGATCGTTCCCCGGCCGGTCATCTCCATGACCTCCGCCGGGAGCCCCGTCATCGAACGGATGGCCGTCTCGAGCGACATCACTTCGTCCTCGAAGACGTACTTCGCGATCTTGCGCGCAAACGCCCCGTACGAGCGCGGATGCGGTACGCCCACCCCGAACAGCGGCAGGCCGCCGTCTGACGATGTCATCGTCCACTCCTGGGTCATGAGCGTCAGGAGGTCCTCCTCGCTCATGTTGAAGGACACGATGGACGGTCCTCCCTGCAGGATGAGTTCGAGCGACAGATCCACCGGATCGGCCCCGCGCTCCGCCGCCAGCTCCGAGAGAAGCCTTCCCTCGATCGAGGGATCGGGCACGAAACGGCGGAACTGGATTCGGTCGGCACCCCCGCGCCGCGCCAGATTCTCGACCATCGCCTCCCGGATCCGCGCTCCCGTCGCGGGGTCCGCGACCCGCGCTCTGAAGGCCTCGTCCCCGCCAGCCTGGGCCCAGCGGGGGATGAGCGCCGCCGACAGCCCCGTCGCCGACGCCAGGTAGGGGTACTGGTCCGCGTAGATCGGCAGTCCCCCTGCGCGGGCTTCGGAAATCCGCGTGACGATCTCCGAAGAAGCGCCCCAGACCGGCGGGCCCAGCGCCTTTATGTGGGTTACCACGGCGGTGATCCCCGCTTCGCGCGCCACCTCGATCACCTCGTCGACCGCAGCCGCCACGCCGATCGTGTAGTTGGACTCGTCGCGGATGTGACTCGTGTAGAAGCCACCGAACTCCGCCACGACCCGGCCCAGCTCGACCAGCTCGGAATTCTCCGAATAGCTGCCCGGGGGGTAGAAGGTGCCCGAAGACAGCCCCCACCCTCCGGCTTCCATCCCGGCGCGTACGAGTGCACGCATCGTGTCGAGCTCTTCGTCGCTCGGCGCCCGGTCCTCGCTCCCGATCACGCGTCCGCGAACGGAGCCGTGCGGGACCAGCTGCACCACGTTCACGCCGAGCCCCTCCTCAACCAGGGCCGCGCGCTGCCCGGCAAGATCGACCGGACCGCCCCCGTCAGGGTTCACCACCACCGTGGTCAGCCCCTGCGCAAGGAGCGGTTCCCCGTGGCTCAGCTCCGTCGTCGCGAGAGCCGGGCCCGCATGCGAATGCGTGTCGATGAAACCGGGTGCGATGTAAAGCCCTTCGGCGTCGAGGATGGCTTCCGCCTCCGCACCGCTGAGGTCACCGATCGCCGCGATGCGTCCGTTACGGAGGGCGACATCCGTCTCCCGAGCGGGTGCGCCGGTTCCATCCAGCACCTGTCCACCCCGCAGGATCGTGTCGTAGACCGGTGTTTCGCAGGCGGTCAGTACGGAGATGAGCGTGAGGCTCAGCAGGCTGTGCTTCAAGGGTCCAACTCCTTCCTCTCCGGCGCGGGGCGGGAGTCGCTCCATCAGCGCCTTGTCATCGATCTGTCATCATGGTGTCATGGGTTGATGCTTATGGTACCCAATAATGATCACTACGAACCGCAGGAGGCCACCAGGCGACAAATCCGCGCCTGCCACAATGAGGTATTCCCCTCCGCGGTCATTGACAGACCTTGACAGATTTCTTTATCGTATGCATCCAGTCCGCCCGGCGTAACCACAAATGGAGCTTATTCGTCGATTCCTCAATATGCCGCGAGAGAGCTTTGTGCTCCAGGGCGCCCGCGGCACAGGCAAATCGACCTGGATTGCCGACCAGCTGCCGGATTCCATCCATCTGGATATGGAGTCCGCGGCACTTCGCCGCAACCTCACAGACCAGCCCGGGGGCCTTGGCGAACTGCTCGCGGATGCTCCCGCACGCCAAAGCGTCGTCATTGATCAGATCCAGCATGCCCCGGGGCTGCTTCCGTTCCTGAATCGGATTCTGGAGGAGCAGTCTCCCCGGCGTTTCATCCTCACAACCTCGAGTACGCACATGCTCGGGAGGGAGGGCGACGGCTCGCACGTCAGCCGCCTCGCGCGACGCACGCTCCATCCCATGCTGGCCGGAGAGCTGCGGGATTTCGACCTCGACCGCGCACTGCGCTTCGGCACGCTCCCCGGTGCCGTCACGGCCAGCGATCCCGTTGAAGAGGTGGGCACCTACGGCCAGCGCTGTCTGGCGGAAGTCGCTTCCCTCGGGCGCACCCGTCAGCTCTGGCGCTTCGGCCGCTTTCTGCAAGCGATCAGCGGTTCCCACGCCCTGCCTCTCAACATCGCGCGGCTGGGCAGGCGGTGTGCGGTCGAACGCAAGGTCGTCGCCGCGTACATCCGCATTCTGGAGGATCTGCTGCTGGCCTTTCGGCTGCCCGTGTTCCAGAAGCGGCTGCAGTCCCGAGACCCCAAGTCCGGAGGAGCACCGAAGCGGGCCACCGTCGCGCGTGACAAGCTGCTCCTCTTCGACACCGGATTCTTTCGCGCGCTGCGGCGGCGCGGCGGGCAGACCGGCCCCGCCGGGGTCGAGCACCAGGCGCTGGCCGGCTTCGTCGTGCAGCAGATGCAGGCCTGGGCGGCCTACTCGCATGGGGATGCGAAGCTGTACTACTGGAGAACCCGGGCAGGTACGGAGATCGACGTAGTGGTCAACGGCAGCGGCGGAACCGTGGGCTTCAAGGTCTCCAATTCCGATGACGTGAAGAGCCGCGAGTTGCGTGCCCTCCGAGCCTTTCGCCGGGACTATCCGGACGCCGAGGCGGCGATCCTGTACCGCGGACGCCGACGTACCCTGGGCGACGGTACGGCGTGCATTCCGGTCGCCGGGTTTCTGCCGGCACTGCGGCCCGGCAAGTGGCTGCCGCTCTGACCTCCGGGGGCCCGGCCGGCCGGCCCTCCCATACTCGCTAGTTCTCCCCGACCCCCGGCACAATCGCCGCGCCCTCCCAGTCGGGATCCGCGACACCGACCAGTTCTCCCGTACCGGGGTTCACCCAGATCCCGTGGATCCGGCCGAAGGCGCCCTCGCGTTCTACTTCCTGCACTTCCAACCCCCATGACACCACTTCGGCAATGTCCTCGGCCCTCCAGCCGATTCCGGGCGAGGTCTCCATCTGGATTCCGCCGTCGATGGGGTGCACTCGCGCCGCCGCCAGCGCGTCCGGCAGGCTCATCCCCTGGTCGACGACGCGCAGTACGGCCTGAACAACCGCCGAGATGATCCTCGCGCCTCCGGCAGCGCCAAGGACCAGGACGGGTTCGCCGTCCTGAAGCACCATGAGCGGGGAGATGCTCGACCGGGCGCGCTCCCCGGGTTCCATGTAGCCGAGGTAGCCGCCCAGGGTAGCCGCGTACAGGAATCCCAGGCCGGGGGTCATGACCCTGGAGCCCAGATTGGGGCCGATGGTCTGGGTAAGCGCCACGTACATCCCGTCGCCGTCGGCTGTGGAGAGGTGGGTCGTGTGGCTCTGTGCCGGGCCCCAGCCCGAGGCATTCCAATCAGCTGTTGACGCAACCGCGGCAGGGGCCATTTGCCGCTGCGCTCCGGGCACGTCGATGCCGGCCGCGATGTCGGCGGCCCATTCCTTGTCGGTCATGAAGGACAAATCGGCCAGACCATTCCGGCGCGCGGCGGTGCGTTCCTCGAATGCCCGCGCGATGGCGGTGCCGACCAGGGCCGCCCAGCTTTCGTCCTCCAGCGAGGCCATGTCGAAGTGCTCCAGAATGTGCAGGATCCCGATGCTCACCGCGCCTGCGGCCGGGACGTCGGTGCCCACGAGCTCGTAGCCGCGGTAGCTGCCCCGGACGATGGGGGCGTCGAGCGCCTCATAGGCCGCCAGGGACCCGGTCGTGACCGCTCCACCGTTCGCTTCCATATCGGCGGCCATCCGCTTCGCGATCGCGCCGCGGTAGAAGGCGTCCTCCCCGCCGGTGGCGATCGCGCGCAGCGTCGCGGCCAGATCCGGCTGCACGAAGATGGTCTCGGCGGGACGGGCACGGTCGCCCTCGAGCAGGAAGTGTGCCCGTGATCCCTCGAACTCGGCGAGCTGCGCGGCCCCCGCGGCGTGCCGCGCCGCCTCGCCCGGGAGGAGAACATAACCGTCTTCCGCGAGTGCGATCGCCGGGGCCATCACCTCTTCCAGAGACATCGTACCGTGCTCGCGCAGCAAGCGGGCCAGCCCCGCCACCGCCCCCGGGACGCCCACCGTCGGGTATCCGTACGACGCCTGTGGCGCGGTCTCGGGATCGTAGGTCGCGGGCGCCTGGGTGGTCGCGTCGATCCCGGCGACATTCCCGTCCGGCAGGCGGACCAGGATCTGGGTACGGCCCCCAATACTGTTCATCGACGGCTCAACCACCGATACGGCGAAGGCCGCCGCCACCGCCGCATCCGCCGCGTTGCCGCCCGCATCCAGGATCTCCGCGCCGGCCTCCGCCGCGAGCGGCTGCGCCGCAACCACCACCCCGCGCGGCGACGATGCCACCTGCGGCGGCGCCTCCACCCCCTCGCGCGGGTCGCCATCGTCCCCCACCC
>VXLT01000279.1 GCA_009841475.1 Gemmatimonadota bacterium | reverse complement strand
CCACGACCCCTCCCCCCAGGACCCCACCCTCACCGGCTTCACCGCACAGCGGGCCGCCACGCAACTCGCCTGCGAAGCCCGCTTCCTCGAGCTGCCCCGCAGCGACACCTTCCGCGAGCACCTCCGCACGATCACCGAAAACCCGCACCCCGCGGGCTCGGCAGCCCAGGCACGCGTCGGCCGGTACATCGCGGGCGCCATGGACCGGGCGGGCCTCGACGTCACGAACTACCCCTACGACGTGTACCTTCCCGAGCTTACCGACGATGTCGAAGTCCACATCGTCACCCCGGTCGCGATGCAGCTCTCGAACCGCGAGCCGGCGCTGCCCGAGGACCGTTTCTCCGGCCACCCCGGCCTCCTCAACGGCTGGAACGCCTTCTCCGGTTCAGGCGACGTCACCGGCGAAGTCGTCTACGCCAACTACGGGCGCCGCGAGGACTACCGGGCACTGGACTCGATGGGCGTTGCCGTGGCGGGAAAGGTCGTCATCGCCCGCTACGGGGGGAACTTCCGCGGCTACAAGGTGAAGTTCGCCGAAGAGCGCGGCGCGGCTGGCGTCATCATGTTCAACGACCCCGGCTTCTCGGGACTCGACGCCTATCCGGACGGTCCGATGATGAGCGGGCTGACGATCCAGCGCGGCTCCGTCCTCACGCTCCCCTGGACCGGCGACCCGCTCACCCCCTTCGTCCCCGCCCTGCCACTCGACGGCGACATCCAGGTCGAGCGCCTCGACCCGGCGGAGGTCCCCCTCCACACCATCCCCGTCCTGCCCATCGGCTACGAAGCCGCCACCGAGATCCTGACGCGCATGGCCGGCCCCGGCACCCCGCCCGGCTGGGCCGCCGGAATGGAACTGGATTATCGCCTGACCGGCGGCCCCGGGCTGACCGTGCGGGTGCGCGTCAACCAGCCCCGGAAGCTCACGCGCGCGACGAACGTCGTCGGCACTCTGCGCGGCAGCGAGTTCCCCGACGAGTGGTTCATACTGGGCGCGCACTACGACCCCTGGGCATTCGGCGCGATCGACCCCAACGGCGGCACCGCCATGCTCCTCACCCTGGCCGAAGCCCTGGGCGAACTCGTCCGCGGAAACACCGAGTGCCGCCCGCGCCGCTCGATCATGATCGCGCACTGGGACGCGGAGGAGTACGGCATCATCGGTTCGACCGAGTGGGTCGAGCAGCTTCGCGAAGAGCTGGAGGCCAACGCGATCGCCTACATCAACGCCGACGCAGCCGTGTCCGGGGAGAATTTCGGCAGCTCGTCGTCCCCCTCGCTCAAGGGCCAGATCATCGAGGCGACAAAGGCGGTCACCTACCCCGGCACCGGTGAGCGCCTGTATGACTGGTGGCTCGCGCGGGCTCCCGACGGCGCCGAGGAACCCGGGCTCGGCAACCTTGGAGGAGGCTCCGACCACGTCGGCTTCTACACTCACGCGGGCGTGCCCTCCGGTGCGCTCTCCTCCGGCAACCCCGGCGGCGTCTACCATTCCAACTATGACAATTTCGCCTGGTACGAGCGCTTCGGCGACTCCGAGTTCATCTACGGGCCCATGATCGCCCGCGCCGACGGGATCCTCGCGCTCCGCTTCGCCAACGCCGACATTCTTCCCTACGACGTGGTCCGCTACGCAACCGACACCCGCACCCACGTCGAGACCCTCTACCGGATCGCCGAGGAACGCGACCTCACAGTGGACTTTTCGCAACTCCTCGCCTCGACGACGGAGCTGGACGAAGCGGCGGCCGCCCTGGTAGCGGCCCGCGACGGCTGGATCGAATCCGGCGACATCGACCGCACCCGGGCGGAGGCGGTGAACCGTGCGCTGATCGGGCTGGAAAAGGCATGGCTGAACGACCGCGGCCTGCAGGGTCGACCCTGGAGCCGGTCGATCTACGTCTCCCCCGACCCCTTCAGCGGGTACGCCTCGTGGATGCTGCCGGGTCTCCGCTACGAACTGGAGACCGACGACCGCGCCGACCTGCCCGGGTGGGAGCGCGTCTACATCGGGGCCGTGGGCGAACTCGCGAAGAGGATGCGGGAGGTCGCGACGCTGATGAACCGCTGATCGGCCGACCCGGGCGCCACCGACAAGCCGGCCCGCGCGCCACCGAAAGCCCGGCCCGCGCGCCACCGACAGGCCTACCCGCGCGCCACCGAAAGCCCGGCCCGCGCGCCGCGATCGGCCCCCGTCAAATGTTTGGCGGTTTTCCCGATCGGGAAAATTCCCGGGACGGCTACGACAGATGGCCACGCCCAACCCATGGCGCCACACGCCCAGCCGCCGTACACTACCCCCCTGACCTTCGCGCCCATGACAATCGCGGTCTGTCGTCCCCAAGCCCGAGAGGTATCCCATGTCCGGCTACCGCCCCCCATCTCCCCTGCGCAAGCTGGCGCTCTCTTCCATGGCGCTCGCCCTCAGTGCGCCCGTCGTCCCCACCGCCGCCTTCGCCCAGCAGGACGAGGACCCACCCCCCGTCAACCAGTCGGACCACCCCCTCTTGAGCGCCTTCTCCTGGCGCTCCATAGGCCCCTTCGGGCAGGGCGGGCGCGTTGACGACCTCGCTGTCCATCCGGACGATCACCACACCTACTACGTGGGCTTCGCGACCGGCGGCCTCTGGAAGACCACCAACAACGGGACAACCTTCCAGTCGATCTTCGACAGCTACGGCACCCACTCCGTCGGCGCCCTCGCAATCTCGCCCGCCAACCCCGACATCGTCTGGGTCGGAACCGGCGAGGCCAACAACCGTCAGAGCTCCTCCTTCGGCGACGGCATCTACAAGTCCACCGACGGCGGCGCGACCTTCATGCACATGGGGCTGCGCGAGACCCAGACGATCGCCCGCGTGATCGCTCACCCCACCGACGCCAACACGGCCTGGGTCGCCGCCAACGGCCACCTTTTCGGCCCCAACTCCGAGCGCGGCGTCTTCAAGACCACCGACGGCGGCGCCACCTGGAACCACGTCCTCGGCGTCGACGAGAACACCGGCGCGACCGATCTCGTCATCAACCCGGCCAATCCGGACATCCTCTTCGCGGCGACCTACCAGCGCCGCCGCACCGCCTGCTGCTTCGTTGGCGGCGGACCCGGCAGCGGCATCTGGCGCTCCGACGACGGCGGCGACACCTGGGCCCGGCTGAGCGGCAATGGCCTGCCCCGCGGGACCATGGGCCGCGTCGCGCTGGCCACCACTCCAACCGACCCCGACGTCATCTACGCGCAGATCGAGGTCGCCGCCGACCGCGAGCGGCCCTACACCGACGAGGAACGCGCCGATCTCGAGGCCCGCAACGACCGGAACGAGCCGCTGCCGCCCGACGACCAGTACAACGGCGTCTGGCGCTCCATGGACGGCGGCGCGACCTGGGAGTTCCGCAGCAACGAGAACGGCCGTCCCATGTACTTCAGCCAGATCCGCGTCGATCCCAACGACACCGAGACGGTGTACGTCGTCGACACCGGCCTCCACAGGTCGGTCAATGGCGGGCTCACCTTCGACCGGCTCTCCGGCTACGGCCATGTCGACCAGCACGCCATGTGGATCAACCCCGGCGACAGCGACCACATCATCCTGGGCAATGACGGATCGGTGGACATCAGCTACGACCAGGGCGAGACCTGGGAGTCCCTGCGGCGCTGGTCCGTCGGGCAGCCCTACCACGCCTCCGTGGACATGCGGCGGCCCTACTACGTCTGCACCGGCCTGCAGGACAACGGCAGCTGGTGCGGCCCGAGCGCCGTCCGCACCGGCAGCATCCTCAGCGAGGACTGGTACCGCGTCGGCGGCGGCGACGGCTTCTACACCGCCGTCGATCCCACCGACCACACGGTCGTCTTCTACGAGTCCCAGAACGGCAACCTCGGGCGCCTCAGCCTCGAGACCGGCCAGGGAGGCAGCATCCGGCCCCGCGCGCCATCGCAGAACAACCCGAACTCGAACATCGTGCCGACGCCCGAGGTGGGCACGCAGATCCGCTGGAACTGGAACACTCCGTTCATCCTCTCGCCCCACAACCCGGAAGTGATCTACGCCGGCGGCAACCGCCTCTTCCGCTCGCTCAACCGCGGCCAGACCTGGACCATGACCGAGGACCTGACGAAGGACGTCGACCGGGACCGGGAGATGCTGATGGGGATGGCGAACTCGATGTCGCGCTGCAACCGCATGGACCGCGGCGAGGATTGCATCCTGTCGCGCAACGACGGCGTCAGCCGCTACAGCACGATCGTATCGCTCAGCGAGTCCGCGATCGTTCCCGGCCTCCTCTGGATCGGCACCGACGACGGCAACGTCCAGGTCAGCCGGGACGGCGGCGCGACCTGGACCGAGGTCGGCGCCAACATCCCCGGCGGCACCAACCGCTACTACGTCTCGCGCGTCGAGGCCTCCCACCACGACGCCGCCACCGCCTACGCCTCGGTCGACGGCCACCGCAGCGACGACCTCCGCCCCTACGTCTACGTCACCCGCGACTACGGCGAGAGCTGGGAGGACATCTCGTCCAACCTGCCCGGGTACGGGAACGTCAACACCGTCCGGCAGGATCCCGTCAACCCGCGCCTCCTCTACGCCGGCACCGAGTTCGGCTTCTTCGTCTCTCTCGACGACGGCGGCAGCTGGGAGCGCTTCATGACCGGGCTGCCCGTCGTGCGCGTGGACGACGTGGTCGTACACCCCAGGGACGGGGACCTGGTGCTCGCCACGCACGGCCGCAGCGTGCTCGTCGCCGACGACATCACGCCGCTCCAGCAGTTCACCGAGACGGTCGCGGCGGAGGACGCCTTCCTCTTCGAGCCCCGCGATGCGGTGCTCTGGAAGCGTGACGTGCGGCGCTCCCGCTCCGTGACCGGCGACAAGGTGCTGGAAGGCGACAACGCCCCACCCGGAACGGGCATTCACTACTACCTCGGGAACGGTGCGTCCGACGTTGCGCTGTCGATCACCCGCGTCGCGACCGGCGAGGTTTTCCGCGACCTCGAGGCGAGCGGTGAAGCCGGAATCCACCGCGTCCAGTGGAACCTCCGCGGAAACCCCCGGCAGCGGCAGGGCGGCGGCGGATTCGGTGGCGGCGGCTTTCGTGGCGGAGGGGCTCCGATGGCCGCCCCCGGACTCTACCGCGTAACTCTTTCGGTCGACGGGCGTACATTTCAGGAGACGGTAACCGTCATTGAGGACGTCTGGCTCGACGAGAGGTAGTCGAGCGCACCGGACCGGCCCTTACCGATCGGAAGGGGCGAGCCGGGTAGGAGGAACCTCGGGTAGCGCGCCGCACTTGCGGGTGTGGCGGCCCGGACAAGGGAGGAGGGGAGGATCTGGTGGTGTGTTTCGGTTCGCCAACACCGCGTAGCGGGAGATCACGCTGCGACCGGGCGATTGGGCCAGCCTTTGATCCCTTGGCAAACATTCCGTATAATGCCAACAGAATTGATCGTCAACCTAACGATGAACAAAGAATCCCGCATCGCCTGCCCCGCTACGCATGGAGGTCAAAACGCGACAGGGCAAGCACGCGGTTGACGGACACATCTTGGCGCCATTCAGTCACAGGATATTGAATCATGAGTCGCAGAAGCAAGATTACCCATTCGCCGCCCGCCGCAGTTGAGAACGCTCTGAAGAAGCTTGGCCGGAACATCCGCATTGCAAGGCTCCGGAGGCGCCTGCGGATTCAGGATGTCGCGGACCGAATCGGCACCTCCAGGTTCACCGTCGCCGATCTGGAAAAGGGGAAACCGAGCACCTCGGTCGCCGCCTATTTCGGTACCCTGTGGGCTCTGGGCCTGCTGGATCACGTGGACAAGATCGCAGACCCCGACCTCGACGAGGAAGGCAAGATACTGGAGAGCGCCCGCCGCCCGGGCCAGGCATCGCGACTGCGGCGGCTGGACAATGACTTCTGATCGCGAGTGCTTTGTTTCCATTGTTCTGCCCGGCAGGACGGAACTTGTTCTGGCTGGCCGGCTACGGGTTTCGCACACGAATGAAGGGATGTCGCTGGGCCGGTTCGTCTACGGCCGCAGCTATCTCGATCGTCCCGATGCGGTCGAACTTGATCCGGTTGAGTTGCGGCTTTCGCGCAGCGTATATGAGACCGCTCGCATGGACGGAATCTTCGGAGCCATCCGGGATTCCATGCCCGACTTCTGGGGGCGGCGCCTGATCGAGTTGGGAACGGGGCAGGTCGTCTACCAGGAGGTGGACTACCTGCTTGCCGGGCCGGACGACAGGGCCGGAGCGCTCGCCTTCGCCACGGACACATGCCTGCCGGAGCCCCGGAGAGCTTTCCACTCGATCGTCGATCTCGCCAGGCTTCACGCCATCGCGGACCGGGTTTCTCTGGACGACGTGGAGGGCGGTGGGAGCCCCGACCGGCGGCTCCGCGGGCTCGACGACTGCCGGACATCGATGGGTGGCGCGCGCCCAAAGGCCGTGGTCGAACATGGGAACCGGCTGTGGCTCGCCAAGTTCAACCGCCCGGACGACCGATGGAATCATCCCCGGGTCGAACACGGGCTTCTGCGCCTCGCCCGTGCGTGCGGTCTGAGGTCGGCCGACAGCGAGGTCCAGCGAATCGGGGACCGGGACGTGCTCATGGTGCTCAGGTTCGACCGCCAATGGAACGGCACCGGCTATCGGCGCAGCCGAATGGTCAGCGGACTCACACTTCTGCGCGCCGACGATACGCCGATGGAGCGCTGGCGCTGGTCGTATCTCGCGCTGGCCGACGAGCTCCGGCGTGCAAGCGCCAGGCCTGCGGAGGATCTGCTCGAACTCTTTGGACGCATCTGCTTCAGCATCGTGGTCTCCAACCTCGATGACTATCCCCGCAATCACGCACTCGTCGCCCCCGGCAGCCATTGGCGGCTCAGTCCCGCCTACGATCTGATGCCGGTGCCCGCAACCGGGAGGGAGCAGCGCAACCTCGCCATGATCTGCGGACCGGTGGGCCGTACGGCCAGCAGGGCCAACGCGCTCGGGGCCGCGCACCGATTCCTGCTGGAGCACGACGAGGCCGTCGCCGTCTTTGACCGCATCGCGGAGACGGTTCGCGCCACCTGGCGCTCCACCATGCTCGAGTGCGGCGTCAGCCGGAGGGACTGCGACACCATCTCGTCCGCCTTCGTGCACACCGACCCGGCGGAGTAGGCGCACGGTCGTTCCGGTTCCAGGGTGCGGGGCCCGGATTGGCGCGGCCGGAGCCACGAACCGATATTGCCGATCCCTCTCCACCTCTCCGCAAAGGGATCGATCATGACGACCGCAATCGCCGCCCGAGTCGCCGTCCCCGCCCTGCTCCTCGCCGCCGCCTGCGCTCCGGAGACCGAGCCCCCGGATCCGCCGGCCGAAGCGCCCCACCCCGAAGAGGCCGCGGTCGTCGCCGCCGTCGAGCAACTCTTCGAGGCCATGCGCACCGGCGACAGCGAGATGGCCCAGGCCGTCTTCCACCCCGACGCCCGCCTCGGCCGCGCCGGCGACGACGGCATCAGCTTCTCGCCCGCCGACGGGTTCATCCAGATGATCGGGAGGCCCCGCGAGGTGGTCTACGACGAGCCCATCTGGGACTGGGTGGTCCAGATCGACGGCCGCCTCGCCCACATGTGGACCAAGTACGCCTTCTACCTGGGCGACGAGTTCTCGCACTGCGGCGAGGAGTCCTTCCAGTTGTACAGGAGCGACTCCGGCTGGCAGATCACGCAGCTGATCGACACGATGCGCCGCGAGGACTGCTTCTATCCCCCCGGACGCGAGCCCGGGGCGGAGGGTGGCGACGATCCCGGGGACGGCGACGAGCCCGCGCCGGGGACCTGACCGGTGCGGCCGGCCGCCCTCGCCTTCGCCTTCCTGGCCGCTCTTCAGGCCTGCCTTCCCGAACCCGAACCGGCCACCGTCGATCACGGCGCCCTCGCCCGGGAGGTGAAGGACGCGATCACCACCGACGCGCTCATGACCTACTCCGCCGCGATCACGCGGCACGTGCGCCCGTCGGGCAGCCCCGGCGAGAACGCGGCGATCGACACCATCCTGGCGGTGCTGGAAGCGCACGGTGTCCCCGTTACGGTCCACGAACTCGACGCGTACGCCAGCGACCCTGTCTCGGCTGCCGTCACCATCCCCGGCACGGACTTCGCCCCGCCAGCGATCACCATGTCCTACTCGGCCGCGTCCCCGGGCACGGTCGGCGAGGTCGTCGACATGGGGGCGCTCCGCGACCTGCCGCGGCTTGAGGTCGGCACGGGGGAGCGCCTCGTCATCGAGGGCGAGGACTTCGGCGCCGACCTCCCCGACCTGAGCGGCAAGGTGGCCATCGTCGACGGCCAGCCGCGCAACGTGCCCACGATCGTGCTGGAGCGCCTCGGCGCGGCGGCGGTCGTCTTCGTCAACCCCGAAGAGCGCCTCAACGAGCTCATCGTGACGTCGACGTGGGGCAGCCCGTCGCTGATGAATCACCACCGCCTCCCGCGCGTTCCCGTGGCGCAGATCACGCGCAGCGCGGGGGAGGAGCTGCGCGCCCGGATGGCGGCCGGGCCGGTCGAGCTGCGCGTCGAGACCGAGGTCGCGACGGCGTGGAAGCCGATGCGGCTCGCCGTGGCCACGATCGAGCCGCCGCGCCCGAGGGACGCCCCGTTTGTGGTGCTCGGCGGCCACATCGACGGCTGGCACCATGGCGCGACCGACGAAGCCGCGTCGAACGCGGCGATGCTCGCCCTGGCGCTCGCCTTCCACGATGTGCGCGACCGGCTCCGCCACGGTCTCGTGGTCGCGTGGTGGCCCGGCCACAGCAACGCGCGCTACGCCGGCTCGACCTGGTACGCGGACGAGTTCTTCACCGATCTGCGCAGGCGCGGTCTCGCGTACATGAACATCGACGGCGTCGGCCAGATCGGCGCCGCGCGCTTCGGCGCCACCGCGTCCGAGGCGTTCCGGGACTTCGCGGCCCGCGTGGTGATGGACGCCGAGGGCGCGGAAATCTCCCCGTCGCGGCCGGCTCGCAACTCCGACCAAGCCTTCAACGGAATCGGCCTCCCGCTGCTCCAGTTCAATCACACGCGGCTGGCCGAGGACGGCGGCTACTGGTGGTGGCACACCCCCGACGACACCTTCGACAAGATCGACGGCGATGTCCTCAAGACCGACACCGACCTCTACGCCGACGCCCTGGCCGAGATGCTGGCGGGCGAAGTCTACCCGGTGAGCGTGTCTGCCCAGGTCGAGGCGCTCGCCGCGGCGATCGCCGCCCGCGAGGCGGCTTCGGGGGGCGCGCTGCAGCTGGAGGAGCACCTCGGCAACCGACTGGACCGCCTCCGCAAGGCCGCAGCAAGGGTCGACGAACTTGCCGCGGACGGCGAAACAGACCCACTCGAGCAGGTGGCCGCCCTGCGCCCGCTACACCGGGTAATGTACGTCCCCCTGAACAACTACCACCCCGATCCGGGTATCACCCTGGGACCCCTGCCCGGCCTGGCCCCGGCGCGGATCCTGGCCGCTGAGGGCGTGTACGGTGACCGGCACGGCTTCGCGGCGCCCGTCCTCGCCCGCGAGCGCAACCGGGTCATCGAGGCGATCGACGATGCCATCTTCGTCAGCACCTGGGCCACGCTGCTGGAGGATCTCGCCGAATTGCGCCCAGTGGTCGACGCGGTGGCGGGGTGGCAGCGGCAACAGGAGGAGGAGCTCGCTGAAACGCGCCAACTGGTCGATTCGCTGAGAAATGAGGTACAGCGGCAACGGGAGGAGGAGCAGGGGAACCCGCCGTGACCGGCAGCTACCCCCCACCACCCGGGATTCGGCCCGCCAGTTCCGGGAAGTAGGTCCGGTAGAATCCCCGGTCCCGGGTGAGGAAGGTCTCGGCGGCCGCGACGGCGTGCGCACCGATGAGGAAGTCGGTGATGATCCGCTTGCGCGTGCCGCCCGCGCGCCGGTATTGCAACCAGCGTCGTCCGGCGTCCCAGGCTATCGATGAATCGATGGGTGACGCGTTCGCGTTGATTTCACGCAACGCCGCGTCCAGCGCGGCTCGGTCGGGGAACGCCGGGGCAAGCTCCGCGCATACGATGTCGCAAAGCACCAGGGCCCCCGCGTCGTAGGCGTTGCGGAGCCACTCGGCGGACCTGGACCCGAAGGCTTCGTCAGGCAGGAAGACATCCAGCAGAACACTGGTGTCCACGGCGGTGATCATCTCCCGCGAATCGTCTCGATGTAGTCATCGGTGTTGCGCGGCAGATCGTCGGCAGACTGCCCGCGCCCGAGAATCGCGAAGACGCGGTCGACAGGATGTTCGGCCACACTCCGTTTCCGGATGAGGAGGCCCTCGTCCGCCGGCACAATCTCGACTTCCACGTTGTGATTCATCCCGAAGCGGTCCCGCAGGCGCTTGGGGATGGTGATCTGGCCTCTTTCCGATACTCGCATGTATTCTTCCATATGAAAGTAAGCGACTGAAAATCATATGTGATTATACGGACACACGCAAGAACGGCATCTTCGCTCGCACCACGCCCTCTCGCCGAGGCGCAGGCCGGCAGCAGCCTGCGAGGTTGACCCCTGCCGGATCACCACGCTATTGGTGCAGTGAGCATCCAGCGATCACGGCACGGACATCGAATGGGGTTGACATCAAGCATGGCGAGACAAGTCCCCGGGATCCCGGGTCCGGCCCTGCTGGCCGCCGCCGCCCTCTGCCTAGCCCTGGCCGGCTGCGGCGACCAGACCAGCGTCGAGCCGCAGGTCTCCCGCCTCCTGGTGTCGCCCGCCCGGGCCCTCCTCGTCGGCGTGGGCGATGGTGTGTCTTTCTCGGCCACCGCGCTCGGCCCGGACGGCAAGGAGGTCAGCGCCGAAGTGACCTGGTCCACCGGCGATCCCGCCATCGCAACCGTCAACGCGCGAGGGTTCGTCACCGCGGTCGCTGCCGGCACCACCGGCGTCACCGCCACCGCTGGCGGGGCCAGCGCCACCGCCGAGGCCGAGGTCTACGCGCCCGAGCGCATCACCCGCTACGAGCCGGGGGTCAGCTACTTCGGGCGGAACGACTACGTCGAATACATCCCCGGCACCCTTCCCGTGATCCTCGCCGCCACCCACGGCGGACTCATGGCCCCCTCCGAAATCCCGGACCGCAGCTACGGCACCACGCTGAACGACGCCAACACCCTCGACCTCACCATGAAGATGCGGCAGGCGCTGATCGACCTGACCGGACACGCGCCGCATGTCGTCGTTTCGCACCTGCGCCGCCGCAAGCTGGACGCCAACCGGGAAATCGTCGAGGCCGCGCAGGGCAGTCCCTACGCCGAGCTGGCCTGGGAGCAGTTTCACGACTGGATCGTCACCGCCCGGTCGATCGTCGCCTCCCACTTCGACGGGGGCATGTTCTTCGACATCCACGGGCACGCTCACGACATCCCCCGCATCGAAATCGGGTACCTCCTCACCTCCGACGAGCTGAACCGCAACGACGCCGCCCTTGACGCCCTGGCCGTCGTCCGGCGCACGAGCATCCGCGAGATCGGGCGCACCACCACGCTCCCGTTTTCGCAGGTGCTGCGCGGGCCGACCTCCTTCGGGGGGCTCCTGGCCGAGGAAGGCGTGCCCTCGGTGCCGAGCCCGAATGCCCCCGGCCCCGGCGCCGCGCCCTACTGGCGGGGGGGCTACTGCACCCGCGTCCACGGCTCGCTCGACGACGGCGAACTGGTAAGCGGCATCCAGCTGGAACACCACTACCCCGGGCTGCGCGACACCGCCGAGAACCGCCAGGCCTACGCGGAGAAGGCGGCCCGCGTGATCCGGAAGTTCATGCTGGAGCACTACGGATTCTTCGAGCCGTCGGCCGACGTTGGCGCCCGCCGCTGACCCCGGCCGCCTGCCGGACGCCGCCACCACCGACCACCGCGGCCTGCCGGACGCCGCCGCCACCGACCTCCGCCACCGCCTGGACGCCGCCGCCGACCCCGCCACGAAGGCCTGGTTCGAGAACTACCTGAAACACGCAATCTCCTACCGGGGCGTAAAGACTCCGGCCGTCGCGAAGATCGTCACCGAATGGCGGCGCGCGCACGACCTCGGCAGCCTGCCCGACGCAGAACAGCTCGCGCTCGCCCGCTCGCTCATTGAGGGGCGCTTCGCGGAGGACAAGTTCGCCGGCACCATCTACATCCAGAAGTACCTTCTCATGCGGATGGACCCGGACCGAATCCTGCACATGGCGGAAGGCCTCTTCACCGGCGGCGCGTTCCACGACTGGTCCACGACCGACTGGTTCAGCGTGCGGGTGCTGGGCCCCCTGATCGCGCGGCACGGCGAGCCCGTCGCGCGGCGGATCGCGGCGTGGCGCGGAGCCGAAAACCTGTGGCAGCGCCGCTCCTCGATCGTGCCGTTCCGGGCCGTCGTTCGGGACGTGGCCCACCACCCCGCCATCGAAGCAACCATCGCCGCCCTCGTCACCGAGCGCGAGCGCTTCATCCAGACCGGCGTCGGCTGGGTGATCAGCGACCTCTCGAAGTCGCACCCGGAGGTGGCCGCCGCGCTGGTCGAGCGGCACTTCGCGGACCTGTCGAGGGAGGTCATCCGGCGGCACACGAAATACCTGCCGGGGCATGAGGGGTACAAGGCTGGCATCAATCCGCGTGCCCTGCCGGTTTCAGGAGCGGGACGGTTTCGTCGTGGCGGACCAACTGCGCACGGTTGACCGCGTTCGCCTGGCGCGGCGTCTGGGCAGGCTGCCGCATTCCACGGTAGCCCAGGTCCTGAATGTGTTGCAGAGGATGTTCGCGCCGTAGCAGCAACCCTCCCCCCGCACCACCGGGTCCAATAGTGAAATGACGGACCACTGACTACCATACGGGGACGCCTGCCGCCCCGTGATCAGGGAGACCGACCGATGCGAAACCCCCGCCACCTCCCCGCACCAGTAGGGGAAAAACTAATACGAGACCCCCAACCAAGACTCAATAGAGAATAGCGGGGTGTCGGATGAA
>VXLT01000037.1 GCA_009841475.1 Gemmatimonadota bacterium | reverse complement strand
TCCCACCCTTTCCCGGTAGCGCTCCCCCACCCGCCCGGCCTCCCAGATGTCGCACTCGGCCACCAGCGCCTCGTAGGCGGGGTCGTCCGGGAGCAGCCACGCGAGCGTCGAGGGGAGCATCGCCCGGGCCGCCCTCTCCAGGTGCGCGGCGCCCTCGCCGCCCGCGTCCGCCAGCCGCGCGAACCACGCCGCGCCGAACTGGCGGTGGTATTCCTCCTCGGCCAGCATCTTGGGTACGCGCGAGCGTGCCAGCGCAAAGTTCCCGTGCGAGAAGCTCTCCAGCGCAACCGCCAGCGCGCCGTCGACGACGATCGTCGCCGCGACGAAGGCCGCCCAGTCCGGGAAGGGATCGTCCAGCGCGGGGGCCGAGTAGTACCGCTCGGCGGGGCGGTCCTGCTCCACGGCGACGGGATCGAAGCCGAGCCGCTTCAGCATCGAGTACAGGAGCCGTGCGTGTCCCCACTCGTCCTGCGCCATGGAAGACGCGGCGATCCCGGTCTCGATCGAGGGACTGCCCAGGAGCCAGTCGCTGTAGCGGATCCCCAGCAGGCGCTTGGTGTCCGCCAGGCTGAGGATGTGGCGCGCGAGCGGCCCGGGTTCGGAGGGCATGCCGGTGGCGTCCGCCGCACGGTCCCCGGTCGTTGGCCGGGTTCGTCCCGCGCCGGTCATCGGTCCTCCGGCGTCGACAGGGCTCGTCCACCCGGGCCCGTCATCGGTTCCCCCGGTTCCGCGCCCACGGTCCATCGCTCCGGTTCACCGGAATGACGGCGACCCGCGGCACCACGCACATCTCGAACCAGTTCTCTTCGTCGTAGGTCTTCCAGGCGTAGACACGCGCGAGTTCATCGCCCGGGGCGTCGATGTAGCCGATGTGGCGCAGAGGGTCGCCCCGGCGCTTGCGGGCGAAGACTTCGTAGACGCCCTCGTGGAGGCCGGTGCGCGATCGGACCCCCGCGCCAGCTTCGTCCGCGCCCGGGCTGGTGCCGCCACCCCGGCCTGCGGCTCCACCCTGGCCCGTGCGGCCGTCCGCGCTCACGCGCCCACCCCCAGCGCCTTCAGCTTTCCGCGTCCCGCCTCCGAGATCCGCGCCGTCGTCCAGGGCGGGTCCCACACTTCGTTGATCTCCACCGAATTGACCCAGGGCTCCATCGCGATCCGGTCGCGCACGTCCTGCTTGATGAAGTCCATGCAGGGGCAGGCGGTGGCGGTGAAGGTGAGGTCGACGCTGGCGGTCCCATCCCTGAACGCGACGCCGTACACCAGGCCCAGCTCCATCACCGAGATGGGAAGTTCCGGGTCCAGGACCTCGTCGAGGGCGGCGCGCAGGGCGGCATCACCGTCATCGGGACGCTCCGGCAGCGGCTCCGACCAGCGATCCCGGCCGCCGGACGCGTGCGGCATCGCCACGGTGCTCTCGGCGAGCAACGTCTTGAGTGGCCGCCGCGCACGGATCCGGCCTGTGCCCCGGCCCGCCGGGGCCGTGCCGCCCACCGCTACGGCCGCGCCGGCCCGGCCCACGCCGTCCTCCCTGGCCGCCCGGCCCGTCAATTCAGCCACGAACTCACCGTGCCCCGTGACCTCCGCACAGACTCGACGTAGATCTCGTTCATCGGTCCCCGCCCCTTCCAGCGCTCGAAGACGTCGTTCCAGGTGATCTCGCCGTCCTCGAAGAGCCAGCGCTTCGCCTCCGGGTCGTACTGGCAGGGGAACGGGTAGTCCAGCACGTACTCTTCGCGCTCCTCGTCGTAGTGCGCGGGCACCGACAGGCCGAGGCTCTCGCACAGCGGCACCGTGGACGACATCCACACCTGGCGCAGCTCGTCGTTCGTCAGCCCCTTCAGCTGATAGTCCAGCTGGCCGCTGTGGCGCTTGAGGTCGTCCGGGAGCCCGAACCACTCGATCGTCATCGGGAACATCCAGTCCACGCAGCGCTGCAGCAGTTCGGTAGCCGCGCCGCCGGCGCGCGCCAGCCGCCGCATCCACACTTCGCCGTGGCGCAGGTGGAAGGTCTCCTCCATGTCCACCTTGACCAGTGCGCGCTTCAATGGACCGTAAGACGTGTTACGGTGCACATCGCTCAACAAACAGATCCCTGCCCGGTCGAAAAACCCGTTGGCCACGACCAGTTCGGCCCAGTTGTCCAGGGGCTGGTCGAATCCGTAGGGATGCTTGAACTCGTGCGGTTCGCGCCCGTACACCAGCTTCTCCTTCGACACCCCCATGTCCTCCAGCAGCCGGTAGGCGATGTTGGCGTGTGCGAGCTCGTCCTGGATGATCGCGTGGGCGCTGACCTGCGTGTTGGTCGAAGGCGCGTGCCTGGCGGCGAGCCAGTAGGCGGGAGCGCTCATCAGCTCGGTGTCCGCCTGGACGGTGAGCTGCACGATGATCGCCTTGCGGTAGCCCGGCGTCATCTCCTCCGGGGACTCCAGAAGGTAGCCGCCGTGAATCTTTTCCTTCAGCTTCCGCTCCGCCCGCTGGGCGTCTTCGGCCTGTCTCGACATCTCGGCGTCCCTTCCGCTCGTCGCCCCTGTTCGCTGTGCCATTTGCGCCCCCTCAGATCCCCAGCGACGACCGGATCAGGGGACTGATCCTGTCCGGCGTCCAGGGCGGGTCAAAGGTCAGCTCCACCTCGGCCTCCTCCACGCCGTCCACGCTTGCCACCGCCGCCTTCGCCTCCTCGAGGATCTGTCCGGCGGCCGGACACATGGGCGTCGTGAGCGAGATCGTGGCCTTGGCGCTGGTCCCGTCGACTTCGATATCATATACCAGACCCAGAACCACAAGGTCCAGATTGAGCTCGGGATCCTTCACGGTGCGGAGCGCGCTGCGGACCGCCTTCTCGGTTGCTGCCACGTCGGTTACTCTCCGGAGCAGGGGATTGGACCCGCCGGGGTCACACCACCGCGTGCGGGGCGGTACGGGCGCCCGCGCGGGGAATTCTCACCAGGGGTGACGCGAAAAATACCCCGAAGGAATGGGAAAGTCATGCGAATCGCCATCAACACAGGAGGCGGTGACGCTCCCGGACTGAACGCGGTTATCCGCGCCGCGGTGCTGTCGGCACGTCGGCGGGATTGGGAAGTCATTGGCATCCGCCGCGGATACAGCGGACTTTTCCGGCCGGGAGGGATCGTGTCGCTGAACGAGAGGTCCGTCAGGGGGATCGCCCGCATCGGCGGTACGATCCTCGGGACGACCAACCGCGGCAGCCCCTTTTCCTTCCCGGTAAAGCAGCCCGATGGCAGCGTGCAGATGGTGGACCGCTCCGACGAGGCGATCGAGAGGATGAAAGCGCTGGGGATCGACTGCCTGATCGCGGTCGGCGGCGACGGGTCGCTCAGAATCGCGAGCGAACTGGCCGGCAAGGGGTTCAATGTGATCGGTGTGCCGAAGACGATCGACAACGACCTGGCCGGGACCGCCTTCACCTTCGGATTTCACACCGCTGTGCAAACCGCCACCGATGCGATCGGCAAGCTGCACTCGACCGCCGAGGCCCACCAGCGCGTTATGGTGGTGGAGCTGATGGGCAGGCACACCGGCTGGATCGCCCTGTTCGCCGGCTTCGCTGCGACGGCGGATGCGATCCTCATACCGGAAATCCCCTACGATGTGGCCAAGGTCGCCGAGCGGGTCCGCTCGCGATGGGCGGAGGGGCGCGAGTACGCTATCATTGTGGTGGCGGAGGGCGCGATGCCCCTGGGTGGCGAAGCGTCCTACCTGGACAAGCCGGCCCTGGGCGGCGGGCGCAGGCTCGGAGGCGTCGGCAAGCGGATCGCGGACCGGATCGAGGAACTCACCGGGCATGAGACCCGCAGCCTGGTCCTCGGCCACCTCCAGCGCGGCGGCCGCCCGGTCGCCTACGACCGGATCCTCTCGCTGAGGTTCGGGACGGCGGCGGTCGAACTGGCCGAGCAGGGACGCTTCGGCTGCATGGTGGGCGTCGACCCGCCGCTGGTGCACGCCGTGCCGCTGGCCGAAGCGATCAAGAGCCTGAAGCGCGTCCCGGTGGACGGAGACATCGTCCGGGCCGCACGGGCGATGGGGATCTCCTTCGGGGATTAGGAGCAGGTGGATGGATCCCTCGCAGCAGTGAGGGCGGCGAGATGCCGCAGGGGCAGGTAGAGGAACTGGAGTAGACAAATGCGATACATCAATTCGGCAAGCAGCCTGGTCGTGACCGCAGCGCTACTGGCAATGGCGGGCGGGCCGCTGGCCACCCCTGGAACGCTCCGCGCGCAGGAGAACCCGGTCCCGACCGTGACGGTGGAGGGCGAAGTGCTCGATGTCGTCACCGGACTGCCCGTCGCGGTGGCGATCATCGGCGTGCCGGGGATCGACCGCAGCGCGATCAGCGACGAATGGGGGTACTTCAAGCTGGAGGATGTCCCCGTCGGCACCTATGTGCTTCAGGTGATGCGCATCGGCTACGAGACGCTGGGCGCGGAGGTCCCGCTCAACGGGGAGGAGATTCTGGCGCTGTACCTGACCCCCGGGGTCGTTCCGCTGGATGGGATCGAGATCAGGGTGATAGGCGAAGAGGACCTTGCGTGGAGGGCGTCCACCGCTCTGGGACAGAGCATCATCGGCCCGCTGGAAATGGAACAGCTCCGCGAGCGGCACATCAGCCTGGGCCACATCCTCCAGGTACGTCACCTGCCCGGGTCCCGCTACATACCGCCTTCGAGGCCCGGGGCCAAGGGATGCCTGAGGCTCACCCAGGAGAGCCTGTCGCTGATGACTACCCAGGTGAATCCCTGCTCGGCGGTCATCGTGGACGGGGTGCTGCTCGCCCCCGAGGCGGCCGGGTGGATCTTCGACATGGACCCCGACGCGATCTTCGCGATGCGCTTTCTGCGGGGCTCGGACGCCACTCTGCAGTACGGCCACGTGGGCGGCAACGGCGTGCTGGTGATCGAGACGCGGGTGGGACGGTAGGGGTTCATGTGCGAGAGAGAGACCCCTTGCCGCAGTGTCCGATGAGGTCCATCAACTTACCGACAGCAGCATCCCCGGGCACGGCTTGCCGCCGATCGGACGGAGAGGGTGGAGGACCACCTTGTTCGCATACGTATGGATCCTGACCATCCGTCGCCCGTCCCTGACCACCTCCTCGTGGTGGCGATAGGCCACCATCGCGCTGTCGCGGTAGATGCCCACGAACGAGCGCTCGGTCATGTTGGGTTGGGGGTTGCGGATCGTCACATGGCAACCGTTCGCGGGATCAAGAATGACGCCCATAATGGAGATGTTCCCTCCCCGAGGCCGGCGACATAGAGTCTGCCGTCCGCGGTGACCGATTGGCCCCTTACCCCCTCTGGGAGCTCCTGCGGGCCACCACCCTCGGGAGCGAAGTAGGTTTGCAGATGCTGGCCGGTCGCGCGCGAGAATGCCATGATTCCGTCCGGCTCCTCGTCGTCGCGGACATGGAGAATGCCCCGCTCGTGGTCGATGCTAGCACCCCACCAGATGCTGCGCCCCTGGTCGTCAATGATCGTCCGGCCGACCTCGTAGTCGACCTCTGCGGTTTGCTGGGCGAGCACACTGCCCCCGCCACCGGCCAATCCGGCGACCACGAGCAGGCGCAACAGCGCTGGGATCACTGGGTAGCGCCTCCCGCGCCCTCTATATCACTCCGGGCCACCTGCCCGCATTCGCCGCCGTAGTCGCAGTACGTCTCGTACTCCGGGGTGATCGTGAAGACCGCGCATGCTGCGATGGCTGGAGGTCCGGTTCCTCAGGGAACGCGGCGCCAGTCCGCCGCCCGCAGCGACACAAGATTCGCGAAGAGCCGGTACGCGCCCGGCACGCCCGCCGGGAACTGCCGGAAGAAGGCGAGGCCGGTGTAGACGTAGAGGCCATCGCCCACCGGGGCCACCAACAGGGCGCCCCGCTTCGCATCCTCGCCCGGATCGGCCATCTCCATGACGGGGGTGTAGCGTTCATCCCACTCGCTCAGGAAATAGAGCCCCCGTTCCTGCACCCACCCCTCGAAATCGGCCGGGCCGACGGAATTGGGCCCGGCGAAGACCGGTGACTCGGGGGCGAGGATGGTCACGGCGGCGTTCTCGTCCGTCACCCGGTCGTGCGGCCTGTTGATCGCGACCTGGTACGGCGCAAAACCGCCCGCGGAGAACTCGTACCGGTTGTACTGGACGATGACAGTGCCGCCGGCGCGGGCAAAGTCGAGGACTGCCTCGTTTGCGGCGGCCAGGTCGGGACGGGTCTCGAAGGCGCGTACCCCCAGGACGAGGACATCGAAGTCCGAGAAGTCGCCCGCGCGCACGCGGTCCTCGCCGAGCTCCTCGACCGCCATGCCGATCTGTCGCAGCGCCAGCGGCCCGGCGTCACCGGAGCCCATGATGTAGCCCACGCGACGCCCGGTGTCGGCGGCGACCGGCACCACCGAGACGCGCACCGACGCTTCGCGGGCCATGAGGGAGCGCGGAATGTGTGGGTGGTCGATGATGTCGTACTCGGTGACGAATTGTGTGACAGATTCCATGCCGAACCTGTCACGAGGAGTGGCAGATCCTTCACGCGCCACCGCCTTGAACATCTGGGGCCGCTCCTCCACCACACCCTGCGGCGTCACCGCGAAGGTGAACGAGCCGCTCGCGCCGTCCGGCTCCAGCGCGAAGGGAGCGCTCCCGGGCTCGACGCCCCACCCGTCGGGCACCTCCAGCCGCACCGAACCGGAGCGCCCGGACGCCGACGTGTTGGTCACTACGACGCGGACCTCGCGAACTCCTCCCGCGTCGGCCGGCCACACCATCCAGGGTGGATCCACGGCGACGTTGATGGCCGGCATGACCAGGACCCGTTTCCGGTACTCGCCCGTGGCCTGGTCGACCCCCACATGGTCGCCTACGCGTGTTACGGCGACCTGGACCTCGCCAGGCGCTTCGCCCGGGGCCGGGGCGCTCAGCTTCATCATCACCCGCGCCTGTACCGGCGGCGGCGTAGAGGGAAGCGCCCAGGAGTCGCCGTTCGCCGGCCACCGGTAAAGTTCCCCGTCACGCGGCTCCTCCAGGTAGTAGGGCGTGGAAGCCGCGGCATCGGGGGGCACCGCCACTCTCCAGCTCCAGCGCGCGATCGTTCCGGCGGGAATGCGGCCGTCCGCCGGGGTCGCCGGGGGCTGCATCCTGAAGAACCGGGATCCGCGACCCAGCGTCGATTCCTCCGTCGGCGCGGCGTCCCATCCCGCTGGCAGGAGCAGCTCCGGCCGCACATCCGACAGGTCGAACGGCCCGCCGTTCCACACGGCGACATCCACCACCACAGACTCGCCCGGCGTCAGCAGATCCCGCCCGACCCGGACATCGGTCACGACCCCCGCAGCGCCCAGGAGCGTTTCGGACACCTGGTCCAGGCGCCGCTCCAGGACATGCTTCCTCTCCCCTTGCGGGGCCTCGGCGAGCAGCGCCCGGAGGATGCCGGCGGCCCTCGCCAGCCCGATGATCGCCTTGTCCGGCCGAACGACCGAGAACGAACCTTCGGCCTCGGAGAGCGCCTCGCGGTAACGGGAGAGCCGCTCACGTGCATCGGCTGGCCAGCCAGCGGGCAGCGGGTCGCCGAGCTGTCCGGCGAGAGTGGTGTCGATGCCCGCGAAGATCCCGCCCTCTGGGGCGGTGTTCGTTGACTCCGCCGGGTTGGCGTCCGGTGCGGGTGCCGCGCCGCCGGCCACGCGCGACGCCACCAGACGCAGCGCGCTTGTCCGCGGCCCCATCGATTGGGCCGACCCCATGTCCTGGGAGCGGTGCTGGCTGCGGCTCTCCATCGCCAGCTGGAAGTGGGACCGGCCCAGAAGAGGGTCGAAGACGCCGGTCGGCACGGCGACCGTGGCCTCGGTCGGGGAGAAGCGCATCGACTGGTAGAGCTTGGAAGGCTGCCACGGAGCAACCCCATGCGCTGCCAACTCCGGGAACCGCTCGGGATCACCCGCGGCGTCAAAGGCCTCGCGCGCAGCGACGCCGGCCAGCTGGTGCTGGCCATGCCCGTCCCGCGGCGTCCCCGAGAAGACCGACACGATCACGTGCGGCCGGAACTTGCGGACCACATGGACGACGTCACGCAGCACTTCGTCCAGCGGCCACAGCTCCAGCGCTTCGTCCAGGGTTTTCGAGTACCCGAAGTCGAAGGCCCGCGTGAAGTACTGCTCGCCGCCGTCGAGGGCGCGGGCGGCGACCAGTTCGCCGGTGCGGATCACCCCCAGCCCTTCGCGCAGCCTAGGCCCGATCAGGTTCTGGCCGCCCTCACCGCGGCTCAGCGACAGGTACGCGGTCTCGGCCCCCATGCCGCGCGCCAGGACCGCGAGGAGGCTGGTGTCCTCGTCGTCGGGGTGGGCGGCGATCATCAGCACCCGCTTGACTCCGTCGAGCTGGCGCATGCGCAGCGCCGTGCCCACCACGCTCCGCTCCTGCTGGGCGGCGGCCGCCACTACGGGTCCCGCTCCCACCACCGACAGCGCCACCGCTATCCAAATCCGGCCGCATTTCATGTCTCGTGCATCCCGCCGTCTTGATGACGTCAACCGCTGCGCACTCGCGCGGTCCGATACGCGGAAGGTAACCTCCAGCGAAGCGAGGGGTCACGAGGGAGATCGAAATGGAAATCGCGGAGACGCTACGGAGCTACGACGGAAAGCGGGTCGCGCCCTTCCGCGCGGTCGCAGACGTGGTGCGCGATGCGCCGGAGAGCGCCGTGCCGCAGCTCCTCGCCCTGGCGGCGAGCGACGAGACGGCGCTGCAGGTGGGCGCGACATGGGTGGTCAAGCACCTGGCAGAAGGTGGGGACGCGCCGCGCGGGGAGGTGGCCGCTCAGGCCATCGACCTCCTCGAGCGGGTGCACGAACCAGACGCGGTCCTGCACCTCCTGCAAACCCTCCCGCACCTGGAGATCCCCGCTGACCGCCGTGTACCACTCCGCTGCGCCCTCAAGCGTTTGATCCGGTCGCGCCACGTGTTCGTCCGGGCGTGGGCCTACAACGGCCTCGGCTTGCTGGCGGCTGCCGACCCGGGGCTGCGCGGCGAGGTCGAGGTGCTCTTCGAAGCGGCCGAAGCGACGGAACCGGCCTCGGTCAGGGTGCGGATTCGCCGCGCGCGGGCAGGGCTGGGGTCGGCGGGCGGAGAGGAATCGCCCGCTTCGCCAGCCCCTTGACGGGCCGCCTTGAGCCGCCCGAGGTAACGTGCAGGTCAGCCTTGCGGCCCGAGGAGCCGCAGCGCGAACCCCGTGCCGAAGAACACGTCCTCGGCGCGGTCATTCAATCCGACGCCCACACGGATGTCCCACTGCAAGTCGTCCATCAGGAGCCACGTCAGCCCGGTGTTGGCGTAGTGCTCGGCCGCCTGCATTCCGCCTGGCCCGCCGTCGAACACCGCAAACCACTCGCAGAAGAGACCGTGCCGGTCGCCCAATCCGATCCCGCCCGAAAGTGACTGGGCCCACTCCGCGACCGCATCGCCTGACTCGCCGACCGCCCGGTTGACCTGCGTGCCCCCGGCGAGGGAGAACGACTCCGCGACGTCCCAGCTGTACACCAGGTTCAGCCCCGGAAGAACCTGGCCGCTGGAAAACGGATCGCTGCCGGTGGGAAAGGTCGCCTGCGGCAGGATGCCCAGCGCGGGCATGGCGCCGTTCTGCTCCGATAGCGCCAGCTTGAAGCCCACATAGAGGTCCTCGAATCCGCTTTTGGTGAGGCCTCCACCGTTGATCTGCGTGCGCCGGGCGACCAGACCCGTCCCCACGCGCAACTCGAGCCACTCCGCGAGCACCCCCAGGCGCACCAGCGGTTCGCCCAGGGAGTGGGTGGTCACGGTCGGGCCGCCGCGGTCCCGTCCGAAGGTGTAACCGAGCTCGATCTGTGCCGCGCCCAGCCCTACCGTGACCGGACCCTCGGTGAAGTCGGGCCGGTCCGCGACGAGCGGCTGTTGGGCGCGGGCCGCCCCGGCCAGGATCAGTGTCGGCAGGCCGGCAACCGCCAGGGTTCTCGCGAGCGTCATCGGTCCCTGTTCCATGGTGAGTGCATACGCGATCAGCCGGGCACCCCTTCAACGTACGCCATCAGTGCCCCCGCCGCGGCCACGGCAGCGCCAGGCCCTCCGGCGCGCGCGACCGCCCGAACCACCCCGCCAGCGCCGCCAGGCTGAGCACATAGGGGAGCGCCAGGAAGAGCGGATAGGGAAGATCGGCGTCGACGGCCTGCAGGGTGAACTGAAGCGCCTCGGCCCCGCCGAAGAACAGAGCTGCCGCCAGGATTCCCGCCGGTCGCCACCGCCCTAGCACTACCACCGCGATCGCAATGAATCCTTTTCCGGCCGACATGTTCTCGGTGAAGGTGCCGGTGTGCGCCAGGCTGAGGTGCGCGCCCGCCAGCCCCGCCATGGCGCCAGCAAAGACCGCGGCCAGCATGCGTGTCCGCACCACCGGTACCCCCGCCGCGTGTGCCGCTTCCGGTGACTCGCCCGCCGCCCGCAGGGCGAGTCCCCACCGGGTCCGGAAGAGGAACCACGCCAGTAGGGGCACCATGACGTACACGAGGTACGCGGTGAGCTCCTGGTCGAAGAGCGCCGGTCCGATGACCGGGATCCGCGACAGCAAAGGCACTTCCCAGACCGGGAGCGTCTCCAGCTCCAGCGCCACCCCGGTCGCGCCGAAACGCGACTGGTAGACTGCGCCGGTGAAGCCGAGGCTGCCGATGGTCACCGCCGTCCCCGTGATGATCTGGTCGGTATTCAGCCTGACCGCGAAGGCCGCGAAGATGAACGCGGCCGCAGCGCCGGTGAGCGCTCCGGCCAGCAGCCCGGCGTAACCGCCGCCAGCGAGCGAGCCGAGCGCCCCGCCGAGCGCGCCCCAGATCACCGAGCCCTCGAGCCCGATGTTGATCACGCCGGCCCGCTGCGAGACGGTCTCGCCGAGAGCGGCGAGGGCGAGCGGCACCGCCAGCCCCACTGCGGAGACGAGGAAGGACGAGAGCACGGCGAGGTCGGACATCTGCTACGCCAGCCCTGAGGCAGTGCCGGTCTGGGCGCGACGGCGCGTTTCACCTCGGGCCGTTCTGTCGGAAAACGCCTGCAGCCCCCGGTCCACGGCGAGCACGGCGAGGATGACCAGCGCCTCGATCCCGCGGACCCAGGCGTCCGGAACGCCTGCCTCCCGCTGCATGGCGGCGCCCCCCGCGCTCAGCGCGCCGAACACGATCGCCGTGAGCACGGCAGCCAGCGGGTGCAGCCGCGCGAGGAGGGCCACCGCGATCGCGGTGTAGCCCCATCCCGGCGAGAGGCCTTCGTACATTCGGCGCGTGATGCCGGAGACCTGGATCCATCCGGCCATCCCGGCAATCGCGCCGGACGCGAGAAACGCACGCCAGATCACCGGACCGGTGCGGAACCGGCCGCTCACCTCGGCGGCGCGTGGCGACGCCCCGACGGCGCGAATCCGAAAGCCACCCGCCGTTCGGCTCAGGTACAGCCAGAGTGCCACCGCGATCAGGATGCCGATCAGGAATCCCAGATGAAGGCGGAAGCCGGGGATCAGGACCGGGAGTTCGGCGCCGGCCGGGATCGCGTCGGTCTGGGGCAGGGCTCCCCGGGACTCGCGCAAGGGGCCCTGCACCAGAAACTGGGCGAGGAAGAGCGCCACGAAGTTCATGAGCAGGGTGGTGATCACCTCGCCGACCCCCATTCGGGTCTTCATCGCCGCCGGGACCGCCGCCCACAGTGCCCCGGCCGCGGCGGCGGCGAGGAGGGTCGCCGGGAGGAGGAGGAGGGAGCTGCTCAGGGGCAACGAGACCGCGACGGCCACCCCCGCGAGCGCCCCGGCGTGAAGCTGCCCCTCGGCGCCGATGTTCCAGACGCGCGCCTTGAAGGCGAGCGCGACGGCGAGGCCCGTCAGGAGCAGGGGAGTCGTTTGGACCAGCGTGACCGAGACGAAGTTGTGCCATGACCCGAAGGCTCCCCGCACGAGAGCGCCAAAGGCGATACCGGGCGAATGGCCCCCGAGCGCGAGCAGGGCAGCCGCAATGGCCATGGTGGCGAGGAGGGCGGTGGCGGCGCCGAGTACGGGGAGGAGGTCGGCGCGGAAGCGGGCCGCGTGGGACGGGTTGCTCATCCGGCGGGCTCTCCCGGCCTGGCTCGGTCGCGAGCGTCGGCCCGGTCGATGTCGCCGCCGCGGCTGCTCACGCCGAGCATCAGTTCCCCTATCGCGGCCGGATCGTGGTCCTCCGGCGGCACGGGAATCAGCCGCCCCCGCACCATCACCGCGATCCGGTCCGACAGCTCCAGAATCTCGTCCAGGTCGGCCGAGATCAGCACGATGCCGGGAGCGCGGTCGCCGTCCGTCGCCAACGTCCTGATCCGCTCCCGCACGGCCACTGTCGCCTTCACGTCGAGGCCCCGGGTCGGCGATTCAGCGACCAGCAGCTCCGCGCTGCGGAGAAACTCCCGCCCGGCGACCATCTTCTGCTGGTTCCCCCCCGACAGCGTCCCGGCGGCCACCTCCGGGGCCCCTGACCGCACATCCATCTCGCCGACCAGCGCTGCCGCCGCTTCCTCCACAGCCCCCCAGTCGAGCCACACACCCTTCCGGTAGGCCCCCTTCGCATGAACCGCCAGCGCCACGTTCTCGGCGATTGTGAAGTCGTTAACAAGTCCCTCGCCGTCCCGCTCCTGCGGGATCCACCCCACCTCATCCGGCAACACCGCCTCGCCCGCATCCGGGGCCCGAAGCCCGGCGAGCACCGCAGCCAGGGTTCGCTGCCCATTCCCGCCCACACCCGCGATGCCCAGGATCTCGCCCCGCCGCACCGCCAGCGACACGCCCCGCAACCCCGCCCCTCCCGCGCTCACCGCGGCAACATCCTTGAGCTCGGCCACAACTATGCGCTCGGGAGCGTGGTGCCGCTCCTCCTCCAGCCCGCCATCGGATGGCCCGGCCTCCGCGGCCTCCCAGAGTCCGCCGCCGGGCCGGTCTCGTATAAACATCTGACGCTGCCGACGATCTTAA
>VXLT01000264.1 GCA_009841475.1 Gemmatimonadota bacterium | reverse complement strand
TTATCCGGCTCCCCCCTAGATCTACCCGCGTAAGATCGTCGGCAGCGTCATATGTGTAAAACACACAGCCGCACGACGGGACCGGCGATGCTGGACGTGGTGGTGGTGGGCCGCGTGCGCGACGGGGGGGTCCGGCGCAGCGGTGCGAAGCCGGGAGACGATCTCTGGGTGTCGGGGGCGGGGGGGGGGGCTGCGGCGGCGGTGGCGGCGTGGTCGCGGGGCAGGGAACCCGCCCCCGAGGCACGCGCCCGGTTCGCCGCGCCGCCCGACCGGACCGGGCTTGGACGATCGCTGGCCGCAAAGAGGCTCGCCAGCGCGATGATCGATATCTCCGACGGTCTTGTTCTGGACTCCAGGCGGCTCGCCACTGCCTCGGGCGTGGCCGTGCGGATCCGGCCTGATCGCGTGCCCGTGAACGTCGCGGCCGGGGGGGACTTGAATCAGGCACTGGAAGGAGGCGAAGATTATGAACTGATGTTTACGGCTCACCCGAAGGGGAAGGAGCGCATCCTGGCCCTTGGACGGGAGTTGTCGGTGCAGCTGACGCGGATCGGAACGGTCGGGCAAGGGGCGGACGTCGCCCTCGAAGACGGCGAAGGCCATCACGTCCGGCCCGGCCGGGGTGGCTACGATCACTTCATGGACCCGTCCGGGAACCCGCGTTGAGGATGGACGCGGGACCAACGCCATCCGTGCGCCAGGGCGGCCCCCTCCGCGCCCTCCGCTCGATCTGGACCTACCTGGTCGCCACGGTGTCCACGGCCTATGTCGGTGGATCGGTGATCCTGTACCGCTACCTCTGGCCCGGCCGCTTCCGCCGCTACGCCGATCGCTCCACCGCCGAGTGGAGCTCCCTGGTCCTCCGCGGCGCGGGCGTGAGACTGGTGATCGAGAACGCCGAACAGCTGGGCAGGGACCGGGGCCAGGTGCTCGTGTCCAACCACCAGAGCTGGTTCGACGTCTTCGCACTGGCCGCTTCGCTGCCGGTGAAGTTCAGCTTCGTGGGGAAAAAGGAGCTGTCCCGGATCCCGTTTCTTGGGCAGGCCTGGGAGAAGGTCGGGCACATCGCGATCGACCGGTCGGATCACAAGGCGGCGATCGAGTCGCTTCAGAAGGTCGACGAGCAGTTCCGGGCGGGCAGAACGATCGTCATGTTTCCGGAGGGCACACGCTCGCCCACCGGCGAACTCGCGCGCTTCAAGAAGGGCGCCTTCGTGATGGCCATCAAGTCACAGGTGCCGGTGGTTCCGGTCGCGGTGGCGGGCACCCGGACAATCATGGAAAAGGGCGACTGGATCATAGTCCCGGGCACCGCCACCATCCGCGTCGGGGAGCCCATCAGCACGAAGGGGCTCACACTCGCGGACCGAGGCCGCCTGACCAGCGATGCGCACGCGGCGGTGTCGCGGCTGTTGAACGGGAAGCCGGAGGCGGCATGTCGGCCATCGTAGACGTCCGCGGGCGGGAGATCCTGGACTCGCGCGGGAACCCGACCGTCGAGGCCGAGGTGATTCTGGAGACGGGGCACCGGGGACGCGCGGCGGTGCCGAGCGGTGCGTCGACCGGTCGCCACGAGGCGATCGAACTGCGCGACGGCGACTCTGACCGTTACCTCGGGCGCGGTGTACGGCGGGCGGTGCGGAACGTCCGCACCGAGATCCTGGATGCGGTCAGGGGGTTCGAGGCCCGCGAGCAGCGCGACCTGGACCACACCCTGGTCGAAGTGGACGGAACCCGGGGCAAGGGACGCCTGGGCGCCAACGCGGTGCTGGCGGTGTCGCTGGCCACGGCGCGCGCGGCCGCGTCGGAAAGCGGGCTGCCCCTCTACCGCTACCTGGGTGGCGGGGACGCCGTGACGCTCCCCGTCCCGATGATGAACATCGTCAACGGGGGGGCGCACGCGTCGAACAACGTGGACATCCAGGAATTCATGGTGCTGCCCGTGGGCGCGGCGACCTTCTCCGAGGGACTGCGCATGGGGGTCGAGGTGTTCCACGCGCTCAAGGGTGTCCTCACCTGGGAAGGGAAGAGCACGGCCGTGGGGGACGAGGGAGGATTCGCGCCCGACCTGTCTTCCGACGCCGAGGCGGCGGAGGTGGTGCTACGCGCGGTCGAGGAGGCGGGGTACCGCCCGGGCGAGGACCTGGTGATGGCGGTCGATGCCGCCGCATCCGAGTTCTTCGCGGACGGGCGCTACACCTTCCACAAGTCGTCCGGGGAATCGCTGGACACGGGCGGAATGATCGATTTCTGGACCGGGATGATCGACCGCTTCTCGCTCGTGAGCGTGGAAGACCCGCTGGACGAGGACGACTGGGAGGGATGGACCGCGCTGACCGGACGGGTGGGAGCGCGCTGCCGGATCGTGGGCGACGACCTCTTTGCCACCAACCTCGACCGTCTCGAGCGCGGGATCCGCACGGGCGCGGCCAACTCGATCCTTGTCAAGGTCAACCAGATCGGCACGCTCAGCGAGGCGCTGGACGCCGTGCGTGCGGCGAAGGAGGCCGGGTTCGGGACGATCATCTCGCATCGGTCCGGTGAGACCGAGGACACGTTCATCGCCGACCTGGCCGTGGCCACCGGCGCCGGGCTGATCAAGACCGGCGCGCCGAGCCGCAGCGACAGGGTGGCCAAGTACAACCAACTCCTGCGGATCGAGGAGGACCTCGGAGCGCAGGCCGGATTTGCCGGCAGGAGCGTACTGTCATGAATCGTACCCCGAAGCGCATCCTCTCCCCGCGGCTTCTGTTCGCTGGAGTTCTCGTGCTGGCCGCCTACTTCGCCGTCCTCGGAGGCGACTACTCACTGTTCGAGGCCCGTCAGGCCGAAGCACGTCTGGATTCCAGGCAGTCGGAAATCCGCGAAGTGCGGCGCGAGATCGATTCCATGCGCGCACGCATCGATTCGCTGCGCCACAGCGACCGGGCGCTTGAGCGGTTCGCGCGGGAGGAATACGGCTTCATCCGCGACGGAGAATACCTCTACTGGATCTCCGACCCGGAAGAGGGCGGGCAGCTTGAAGATCGCGCGCAGCTTGAAGAAAGCGGGCGGCCCAAAGAAGGCGGGCGGCCCAAAGAAGGCGGACAGCCCGAAGAAGGCGGGCAGCCCGAAGAGGGCGGGCAACCCGAAGAAGGCGGGCAGCCCGACGAAGGCGGACGGGATTCCACGGAGCTTCGCGGACTGCCGGACCAGGCCACCGGGAGCAGCCCGCCGGGCTAACGGCCCGCGGCCAACGCGCGGCTGCCAGCCGTCAGTCGTCAGCGGGTTCCGTAGCGGCGACGGCGCCCTCGGAGTCGTCCGACTGCTCCACCGCCGCACTCTCCGCCATCCCCAGCGCGCGCTTCGCTCCCTCCAGCAGCCGCTGCGCCTCACCGGAGTCCACCGCCCTCTCCGCCCCCGAGCCGGACTCCAGCGCCTCCACTGCCGCTGCCGCGAGCGCCCTCGCGTCCTCCCCGGTCAGGCTCTTCGCGAACCCACCGCCCTCGACGCCGGTGGCCTTCTCCACGAACGGCGCGAAGAGGTCCACGGGGATGGGGAACAGGGTGGTGGAGTTGTTCTCGGCCGCCACCTCCACCACGGTCTGCAGGAACCGGAGCTGGAGCGCCACGGGGTGTTGCGAGATGATCTGTGCGGCCTGGGACAGCTTCTTCGAGGCCTGGAATTCACCCTCGGCTGCGATCACCTTGCCGCGCCGCTCGCGCTCGGCCTCTGCCTGCTTGGCCATGGCGCGCTTCATCACCTTGGGCAGGTCGATGTCCTTGATCTCGACCGCCGTCACCTCGATTCCCCAGGGATCGGTCTCCATGTCGATGATCCGCCGCACGATCTCGTTGATGCGCTCCCGCTCGGCGAGCAGTTCATCGAGCTCGGACTGGCCCACGACGCTGCGCAGCGTGGTCTGCGCGATCTGGCTGGTGGCGAAGTAGTAGTCCTCCACCTCGACCACCGCCTTCGACGGGTCCACCACCCGGAAGTAGACCACCGCGTTCACGGTGCAGCTCACGTTGTCCTTCGTGATCGTGTCCTGCGGCGCGATATCGAGCGCGATGATCCTCAGGTCCATCCTGCGCATGCGCTCGATGCCGTACGGCACCAGGAAAATCAGCCCCGGCCCCTTGGCGCGGGTGAGCTTGCCGAGACGGAAGACGACGCCTCGTTCGTATTCCCAGAGGATGCGCAGGGAACTGAGCAGGCCGACGAGGCCCAGGGTGGCGGCAGGTATCCAGATGAGACCGAAGTCCATTTTGCACTTCTCCGTTGTCGGACACGGGCGCGGCCGGGACCCGGAGGCGGGCGGCCGGGACCCGAAGCAGGACGGCCCGGGTCCGCCTCGGAACGGCCCGGACCCACAAAAGAGCCATCCGCCCGTCCGCTTGACAAGGGGCGGCCGCCCGTGGAGCTTTGGATCGCCTCGCCGGAGTAGCTCAGTTGGTCAGAGCAGCGGAATCATAATCCGCGTGTCGGGGGTTCAAGTCCCTCCTCCGGCACTGATCCCATGAAAGATCGGCAGCCTTCTTCCGTGCTGCACCGCAGGTTCGCGGTGGAGACCCCCGAGCACGTGCGCCTCGACTACGTGCTCGCGGACGTGGGTTCGCGCGCGGCCGCCTTGGCGCTGGACTTCGTGATCATCTTCGTGACGCTGGTGGTGGTGGGCATGGTCGCGGCGGGAATAGGGGGTCTCGCCAACATCCTGGCGGATTGGTTTGCAAGACCGATGTTCTACGTCCTCATCTTCCTGGCGCAATGGGGATACTTCTTGCTCTTCGAGGCGCTATGGGGCGGGCGTACCCCCGGCAAGCGGGTGCTCGGCCTCCGGGTCGTGCATGCGGGCGGAGAGCCCCTGACATTCCACGGATCGGCGCTCCGCAACCTGATCCGGGTGATCGACCTTCAGCCGGCGGTGTCCGGGATGGCGGGAGCCGTCTGCATCCTCGTGAACAAGCGGGCACAGCGTCTGGGTGACCTGGTGGCCGGCACCGTCGTGGTCCAGGACTCGGGGGGCAGCGAACTGCTCGGTGCCGGAGAGCTTCCGCCGGGCAGGGTGGGGCGCCCGGTCCTCTCGGTCGAGCAGTTCGAACTCCTGGCTGGGTACATGGCGCGCAGGGAGGGGCTGGCGAGCGGTATCCGGCGCCGCGTGGCGCAGTCGCTGCGGGGTGCGCTGGCGGCCACCATCGAGGAGGACCCCAAGCACTGGACGCGGACGGCGGACGAGAACCTGGTGCGGCTCTACGAGGAGGAGGCGCCGCGACATGCCGCGCGCCGCGGCGGCGCGAGTCTGCAGGCCGCGGCGATGGCGCGCGAGCAGAGGGAGGCCTGGGCCGAATACGTGAGGCTGGTGGAGAAGGGGCGGAAGCGCGGCCTTCCGAAGCTGACCGAAGAGGAGGTGCGCGCCTTCGGCCAGCTTTACCGCGGCGTTACCGCCGATCTTGCGCGGGCGCGCACCTACGGCGCTTCCCCTGGGCTGCTCGGGACGGTTCGGCGCTGGGCCGGGTCCGGCCACAATCTCCTCTATCGCAGCAGCGGCCGGGTCGCGGTCTCGGTGGGCCACTGGATCTGGGCCGAGTTTCCCCGCGCCGTGCGCCGATTCCACCGGCAGGTGCTTCTCGCCGCGCTCATGCTCTTCGGCCCGATGGGGGCCACCTACCTCGGAGTCCAGGACCGGCCCGTTCTGGCGCGCGTCCTGGCGGGCGGGGCGGTGGCGGGCGCGGAGGCCATCGACGAGAACGACCCCGAAGCCTCCTACCAGGGCGAGGTGCCCTTGTCCAGGCTTCCCACTTTCTCGGCGGCCGTGATGACCAACAACATTCAGGTCGCTTTCATGACCTTCGCGGGCGGCCTGCTGGCGGGCCTGGGCACCCTGCTCATCCTTGTCTTCAACGGCATCTCCATCGGGGCGGCGATCGGGGCCTACGGCAGCGAGGGGGTTCCGCTCGTGATCATGGCCTTCGTCTTTCCGCACGGTTTCATCGAGCTGGCGGCCATCTGCGTCGCGGGCGGCGCGGGATTGGGCCTGGGTTCGGCGATCCTGATGCCGGGGCGGCGTACGCGCGCCGCGGCGCTCAGGGAGCGTGGCCGGGCCTTTCTCACCCTGCTGGCCGGATCGGTGCTGATGCTCGTGGTGGCGGGGCTGATCGAGGGGTACTACTCGCCGCTGGAGCAACTGCCGAACGCGGCCAAGTTCGTCTTCGGGGCTGTGACGGGGGTATTGCTGGTGCTGTACTTCGGATTCGCCGGGCGGAGCAGGGCTACAGGAGCCCCCGCTCCTTGATCTCCACGTACTTGTCCAGGGTGCGCACCAGGGTGTCCCCGGGCGGCGTGTCGACCACCAGAATACCGGACTGCCGCATCACCTGAAGCGCGGTCGCCCGCGCCTGCACCATCTCTTCGGCGGCGGCGCGCTCGTAGGCGTCGGCCGCGATCTCCACGGGGCGGGCCGCGGCGGCCTCCAGCGCCGGATTCCGGATGGCGATCGCAAGCGGAAGGTGGGCGCGCCCGATCCGGGCCAGTGATCCTATCAGCGCTCTCGACACCGATCCGTCGATGACATCGCAGAAGAGGATGACCAGCGAGCGCTTGCGGAAGTTGCGGCCCAGCGTCGCCAGCGCCAGCGGATAGTTGGGCTCGACCAGCCGCGTCTTCACCTCGGCCAGGGTCCGGGCCAGGGACGCAGGATCCGCGCGCCGGGGGGGCGAGATATGCCGGATTCGATCGTCGAAGACGACCACCCCGATCCTGTCACCGAAGTTCTGGGCGCGGCTGGCCAGCATCATGCAGGCACCCAGCGCGTAGTCCATCCGCTCGCGGTCCAGCGGCCCGCCCTGGGCGTCCCCGGGTGCCACCTCCCGCCACCCTGACGCGCCTGCATTCCAGACGTCGCCGGTTTCCCCTGCGCGTACGGGCGGCAGCCGCTCGCGCATGTGCCGCCCCGCGTCGATCGCGAGGATGATGTTCTGGCTGCGTTCGGCCTCGTAGTTGCGCACCACGTACTTGCGGCGCTTGGCCGACGCCTTCCAGTCGATCGTGCGGGGGTCGTCCCCTTCGACGTAGTCGCGCAGACTCTCGAACTCGCGCCCGTCGCCCCACTGGCGGTTGCGCCGCGGCCCGGGAGTGCGCAGCCTGCGCTGGATCGCGTAGCTCCGGTCGCGCAGCAGGTCCCGCACCCCGGGCTGCACCTGCAGGGTGTCGGAAGCCTCCACGCTGGAACGGCGCCATACCAGTCCCCAGGGGGAGCGCGTCCTGAGATGGATCGCACCCAGCGCAAGGAACCCCCTCGCCCGCGGCCGGACATTGTAGTGGCAGCGCAACACCGCGCGGGCAGGCACCTCCACGGGGAACCCCTCTTCCCACTCGTCCCGGCCACCGGAGCCGGGGAGGCGCCGCAGCGAGGGGTCGAGGTCGTCGGTCAGCCGGAGCGACAGCGCGCGGTCCTGCTCGTTGATCACGCTTAGGGTAACCTCCGTCACCGCCCCCAGCGACGAGATGCGGGAGACCTCGCGGCTTGCCGAGGGGGGACGGGTGCGGCGGCCATCGAGCAGCGCCAGCAGCACGATGAGCGCGTCGGCCGCCAGCGCGCCCGGGATGCTGACCAGGAAGAGGAAGGACGACAGACCCAGCAGCGACAGCGTCCGCCCACTGGGCATGAGGGGCAGCCGGGCTATCGGGGAGCCTCCAGCGTCTCCAGAAGGGCGGTCAGCTCGTCGTCGGAGGAACGTCCCTCCACCTCGGCCTCCGCGGTGAGCACCACCCTGTGCCGCAGGACCGGGAAGGAGAGCGACTTGACGTCGTCGGGCGTCACGAAATCGCGGCCCTGCAGGTACGCCTCGGCGCGCGCCGCCTGAAAGAGCGCCACCCCGGCGCGCGGACTCGCGCCCAGCACGAAGGCGGCGTCGTTGCGGGTCGCGCGCACAATGTCGGTCACATAGCGGCGCACCCGCTCGTCCATGTGTACCCCGTTGACCGCCGCGCGCATGTCGAGCAGCTCTTCGCGGGTCGTGGGCTCGCCCATGGGATAGGTGTGCTCGTCGTCGGCCCGGAATCCGCCCTCATGGCGGTCCAGGATCTCGCGCTCGGCCTCCTCGGGCGGATAGTCCACCACGATCTTCATCAGGAAACGGTCGACCTGGGCCTCGGGCAGCGGATAGGTACCCTCGTACTCGACCGGGTTCTGGGTGGCGAAGACAGTGAAGGGAAGGGGTAGCTGGCGCGTCTTGCCGTCGACCGTGACCTGCCGCTCCTCCATCGCCTCCAGGAGCGCCGCCTGCGTCTTCGGGGGCGCGCGGTTCACCTCGTCGGCGAGTAGCAAGTCGGCGAAGACGGGCCCTGGCCGGTAGGTGAAGCCGGTTTCGCCCAGGACGTTGACGCCCACCAGGTCTGTCGGCATCAGGTCGGGGGTGAACTGCACCCGGCCGAAGTCGAGGCCAAGCCCCCGGGCCAGCGCGCGCACCGCCAGCGTCTTGGCCGTTCCCGGAACCCCTTCCACCAGCGCGTGGCCGCGCGCCAGCAGGGTGATCATAAGTTGTCTGAGCACGACCTCCTGGCCGAGCACCACCCGCTCGAGGTCGCCGAGCAGGCGCAGCGCCGAATCCGGCGTCGTCATGTGTTGAATCTCCTTGAAAGTTGTTCGTCCACTCCGGATGCGATCAGGGTCAGGTCCACCGGTTCTTCGCGCAGCCCCGTCTTGACCCGTTCCAGGGCAGGGTGTTGTCCGCCGCGCGCCTCGAGTTCCCGCAGGAGCCCCTCGGCTTCGTCCATGTCACGGGGCGGTGGGCGGCGGATCGAGTTGGCGAGCCGGGCGAGCAGGAGGAGGGCGGCGGTGTTGGTGGCGCGCGCCTTCCGGTAGAGGTCGCCCAGGGCGGAGACGTGCTCCAGTGGCGACCGCCGCTCCCGGTCCGACGGGGCGACAGCCGTGTTCGGGATGCCGAAGCGGAGCCCCCTGCAAGCCAGGTACAGGAAACAGGCGAGCAGGACATGGGAGAGCGTAAGGCCTCCGGGACTGCCCAGGAAGAAGTTCGCCAGCACCTGGACCCGGCTCCCGTAGCCGGTGATCCCCTGCCGGAACTCGTCGAAGAACACGGTGTCCGCCTCGCTCGTATACTCGAGCGCGGCACGCACGGCCACTATGGCCAGCGGGTCCTCGCCGGCCGCCTTGTTGGCGAGGGGCTCCACATCGGCGAAGACCACGATGCGTCCCTCGCCCAACGGGATCAGAGCCGCCCCGACCAGTTCCTTGAGGGTGTCCACGGAAACTGTCATGATCGGCTCGAGGGGGCCGGCGTCGGTGACTTCGGGCCATCCCGACGGGAGCTCGGGGGGCTCGGGCTCGTCATCCTGTTCCTCGTCGTCACCTTGTTGTTCGTCCGTCTCTGCCGGATCCACGGGCTCCTGCAGGTCCCCGGGCTCCGGAGCGTCCCCGGGCGCCGCCGCCTCCGCGCCCGCCGAGTCGGCCTCTTCCTCCGGGATCAGGTCGAACCCGAACCGGGGCAGTGTCGGCGGTGCCAACCCCTCGGTAAGCGGGTGGCCGGCCCATTTCGCCTCCGAGTCCGGAATCTCTCCGGAGCGAGCCTCGGCGAGGCGGCGGTCCAGCCAGTCCGAACGTTGGAAGCCGGGCGCGAGCGAGGACGGGTTGAACCAGAGTCCCAGCGCGATCGTCAGAGGCGTACTGACCGGACGTCCCAGCGCGGTCACGGGCGGCGCGTAGATGAAGGTCCCGCCTGCCCGGACCCTGTCCAGGACCGCCTCGATCTCCCTGGGGCTCAGTATGGACCTCCCCTGCAGCGTGACGATCGTTCCCCTCACCGGGTCCACGCCGGCCATGGGCGTCAATCGCGGCTCCGTGTGGCGCCCCAGGCGGGCTATCGCGCGCGAAAAGGCCGCGATCCCATCCGGGGTGGTCCTGAACGAGCTGCGCAGTTCATCACCCTCACGGCGGCCTTCGGGGCGCGTCAGGTATCCCGCGAGCGCCGCTGCGCCGAGGACGACGCAAACCCAGAAAAGCGGTCTGCCGCGCCACTTCCCGCGCGCCTTGCCCTGCCGGCTCACGGTCGCCTCACTCCGATTCGTCCCGCGGATCGGAGTCCGCTTCGCCGTCCGCATCCCCGGCGGCGCACCCGGCCTCGCGGGCCAGGCGGCTCAGATCCGCAAAGCCGTCATCCGTGGGGCTCTCATGCCCGAAGGAGAAGCCTTGAAACGAATTGATGAAGCGCCTCCCCGCGCGTGAGTCCGTGCCCGCGGCGTAGCTGCGAGACATCTCCCGCGTGTAGTCCCCGGGCGTCTTGGAGGGGTGGAACGCCAGTGCGCCCATCCCATCCAGCGTGAGAAGGAATCCCTGGTAGAGTGCGGTGGCGGCCGAACGGAGATGACCCTGCCCGGCCCGGTCGCTCGCGAGTTTCATCCATTCGCTTGCCGTCACCGGGACCTCCTCCATCGACGGGTCCCCCGCTTTCGCCGGCCGTCTGACGGCATCACGCCTCCTGCGCACCACAATCACGCCGGCGGCAACCAGCACGAGGAGGGGGAGCACCACGGCCAGGACCTTCAGCACGCCGGACGCGTCAAACAGGCTCAGGATCCAATCCACCAGGCGCATGACGAGACCGAGCAGTTCTCCGATCAGGGATGTCCTCGCGGGCGGCTCGAAGGTCGCGAACTCGGGAGCCGCGAGAATCTCGCGCAACGCTTCGGAGATCGCCTCCGGTGGCGGCGACTGGTCAAGCACTGTCGGACCCTCTTGAGCGGCCGGACCCGTGGCAGGCGGTTCCTGTCCGGTCAGGCGGGGGTGCATCAGGAGGTTTCCGCCCCCATCTCGCTGGCGAGCGTCTCCAGATCGTACCCTTCCCTGCGCACGCGGCGATCATGGAACAGCATCATCACGCAGCCGACCATGAACGGTACGGTCAGCGGCCCCACCACAAGATCCAGCGTGTTCATCACCCACTGGCGCACCGGACTGATCGTTGCGACCTCGCCCGGGGTCTGGAACATCTCCCAATACCCGCCGAGCGCCGAGATGCCGACGATCGGTGCATAGGCGACGATCATGGCCACGACCATGATCCCGACGACCTTCAACCAGCCGCCCCTGCACAGCGAGAAGGATCTGCCGAGCGCCTCCATCGCGGGGAGACCTTCGACGACGACCGCGGGGAAGATGGCGAACGTCGCTCCATACCAGAAGGCGACCAGCACCAGATTCATGATCAGGACGATGATGAGCCCGGCAACGGCGAGCCAGGCACCGCCGGGGACGAGGGCGAATCCCATGAACACGAACACCGAAAGGAACACGGTAACGGCCTGCGCGACCAGGTAGATCAGCAGCGCCAGGACGGAAGCGCCGGCAGCACTGATCACTTTGCGCAACCCGCCCGCGTATGCGGCGCCGAGCGACACCGGACGCTCCTCGATGCGCTTCGCCATGGCGACCGTGAGCGACAGGCCCGCGAACCATGAGAAGACCAGCGCCACGATCGAGACAAGGAAGATGTAGCCGAGCTGGCCGAACATCGACCCGATGATCTCCAGCCCGGCCGTGGGATCGTCGGAGGCCTCCAATGCCTCCATGCCCTCCAGCAATTCGGTCGGATTCCACAGTACCAGCAGGATGTAGTCCGGGAGCGCGCAAACGAGCGCGATGAGGTAGTAGAGGCCGAAATCGCGGCGATAGAGCTGGATGGCTCCGTCCAGGATTTCGCCGAACCCGAGGGGGCGCATGGGGATTGTCGACATGCGGGAACCTATCAAGTTGGAAAGACCTGTGCCAGCCCGGGAGACGCCCGGCGGGCCGGAGTCGCGGCGGGCCGCCACCGGAGCGTATGGGCCGCTATCCGCGCTCCACCCTCAGGCTTCTGAGCAAGCGCAGGTTCATGCGGTCCGCGGTCACACCGTCTTGACCCTTGGGCGTCTCCAGGATCTTCGGTACGCGGCGGAAGCGGTCTTCCTTCAACAGGCGCCGGAAGGGCTTGAGGCCGATCGTGCCTTCACCGATGTTCGCGTGACGGTCCAGCCGCGAGCCAAAGGGCGTGCGAGCGTCGTTCATGTGAAACAGCTCCACGCGCTGCGCACCGAAGGTGTCGTCCGCGCGCAGCCATACGCCGTCGAAGTCGCCCGCCAGGTCGTAGCCCGCCACCCAGGCGTGGCAGGTGTCGAAGCACACGCCCACGCGCGAGCGGTGCGGTTCGGGAATTCCTTCGATGATCGACGCGAGATCTTCAAAGGAACCACCTACCGAGGTGCCCGCGCCCGCGGTCAGCTCCAGCAGGATCCGGGTCCGGCCGGGGATGGCCGCGAGCGCTTCCGTGATCGCCGCTGAGTTGCGTTCGATACCTCCCTCACGGTCCCTGTCGGTGGCGTTGCCGGGATGGGTGACCAACGCGTCCAGACCCAGCATCGTCGCCCGTTCGACTTCTCCCCGGAAGCAAGCGGCGGACCGGCACCAGAGCTCCGGGTCCGGACTGGCCAGGTTGATCAGGTAGGAGTCGTGCGAGGTGGTGAAGCGGATGCCGAGATGCGCCACCTCGGACCGGAAACGGGTGGCGACATCGTCCGCCAGCGTGGGTTCCGCCCAGCGGTTCGGCTGCTTGGTGAAGATCTGGAAGACGTGGGCGCCGATCTTCGCCGCTCTCGCCGGGGCCCGGTCGACACCGCCCGCGACCGAAACGTGTGCGCCCAATTCGTCAAGCGCAGTTGACATTTTGTCAAGTTCAGTTGACAAGTGGACGACCTCTTGTAGTCGGGCGGGACGCGCCTGGCCGTGCGGGACTGGCTGATATCTTGCCGACCAAGCCTTATCTTGCAAGGTGACGCGCCCGCGGCCGGACAGCGCCGGGCCGACGAAACACCTGCCGCCGCCGTACGCCGGTGGCCGCGCCAGCGAATGGACAAGGACAACCGATGCGCAACGGCCCCGCCGCTCTTCTGATCCTCGCCCTGGCCGCCTGTGCCGCACCCGCGGCGCCCGCCGCGGCCGGGGGGGGGGGGTCTCGGGGGGGGGGCGCGGTGCTCAGGGGGGGGGGGGGGGGGGGGGGGGG
>VXLT01000192.1 GCA_009841475.1 Gemmatimonadota bacterium | reverse complement strand
CCGCCCCCCCCCACCCGGCCACCGCCCAATCGCAGGCCTCCACCGGCGTCATCCGCGGCACGGTAGTCGACCCGGCCGGTACCACCGTCGCCGGCGCCACCGTCGAGATCACTCACCGGGCCACCGGCCTCGTCACCACCGTGCGCACCACGCCATCCGGCACCTTCGTGCGCCCGCTCCTCCCGCTGGGCACCTACGACGTTGTCGCCCGCGCCGCCGGCCAGCTCGCCGCGGCGACCGCCACCGGCCTGGTCCTCCGCGTCGGCGAAGAACTCACGCTCACCCTGCGATTCCAGGTGATCGAGCTGGAGGGCATCACCATCGAGGCCGAGCGCGAACAACTCGTGCACACCGAAGACGTCACCAGCTCCACGCGCCTCTCCGAGAAGGTGGTCGACGGTCTCCCAAACAACGGCCGCAACTACCTCGACTTCGCGCTCCTCACGCCCGGCGTCGCGATTTCCCAGGGCCCCGACGGCGACGAGCTCAACATCAGCGGCCAGCGTGGCATCTTCAACAACTTCATCGTGGACGGCGCCGACTTCAACAACCCCTTCTTCGGTGAGCAGCGGGGCGGCCAGCGGCCCGCCTTCACCTTCAGCCAGGACGCCATCGAAGAGGTGGTAGTGGTGAATCAGGGGGCCACGGCCGAGTTCGGACGGTCGGCGGGCGGATTCGTGAACGTGATCACAAAGTCCGGCACCAACGATTTCGAGGGCTCCGCCCACTACTTCGGCCAGTGGGACGGCGTGTCGGCCGCGTACCCGGTAGCCGTGCAGGCGGGCGAGCCGGACTTCTTCCGCAACCAGTTCGGCTTCACCCTCGGGGGCCCCATCGTGCGCGACCGGGCCTTCTTCTTCGTCGCGTACGACCAGCAGGTGGGGTCCGAAACGAAGCAGACCCACCGGCTGGTCGAGAGCCCGGCGAACCTGGCCAGACTCCAGGACTTCCTCAACACGCAGTGGCCGGGACTCTTCACCGGCGAGTTCGGCCCCATCACCCGCACCGACGATGCGCGGGCGCTCCTGGTCAAGACCGACGTCCACCTGGACGGACGCAACCAGTTCTCCTTCAAGTACAACTACAGCTGGTCCGAACAGCTCAACGGCACCTTCGACGTGGACTCCTGGGGACTGTCCGCCAACGGCATCGAGACGGACGACGCACACGCCTTCAACGCGAGCTGGAGGTCGCTGCTCAGCAGCACGCTTTCCCACGAACTGCGGGTCCAGTGGGCGCGCGAGGACCGGGTGCGCTGGTACGACGGTCCGCTGATGCCGAACGCGACCCCCCCGGCGACACCCCAGTTCCGGACCCTGGGCGGCCGTCCCTTCCCGGACATCGGGATGGACTTCGCCGACGGCTTCCGTATCGGGCTGCCCTTCTTCCTGCCCATCGATCCGGCCTTCGACACCCGGCTGCAGATCGTCGACAACTGGTCCTGGCTGGTGGACCGCCACCTCTTCAAGGCGGGCACCGAGTACAACCGGACCGGGATCTCGCAGCAGTTCATCGGCTTCGCCAACGGCCGCTACGTCTTCGATTCGGTCGACGGCTTCATCAACTTTGCCACCCGCGGGAGCCGCTACGTCACCTGTTCGGACGGGTCGGACAGCGACGCGGGCGTCTGCCCCGAAGGGACCGCCATCACCGGCCCAGTCCTCCTCTATCTCCAGTCGGGGACGGTTCCGGGCGTCGCGCCGGGCCGGCTGGGCAGGGGCGACTTCGGGGTCACCGAGCTGGCCTTCTTCGTGCAGGACACCTGGAAGCCGAACGAGCGGCTGACGCTGAATCTCGGACTGCGCTGGGAAGGCACCTGGCATCCGGCGGTGTCCGTGGAGCCCAATGCTACCTTCTACGCCCCGTATCTCGGCGACTCCCGCTTCCCCTCCGACGGCACCATCCCCAACGACCTGGACAACTTCCAGCCACGCTTCGGGCTGGCGTGGGACGTGACGGGAGACGCGCGCACCGTCCTGCGGCTGAACGCCGGCGCCTACCATTCGCGCATTCCGACCCTGGTGTTCGCGCAGAGCGTAACCACGAACGGGGCCTTCCAGCAGATCTTCTTCCGCAACAGCTTCGGACTGCCGGGGCAGGGGCCGCCCGCGATCGGCGAGCTCATCGACGGGAGTACCACACCGCCCTTCCTCCCCGACATCCACGTCACCGCCCGCGATCTGGAGCTGCCGCGCACCTGGTCGTTCGCGGGCGCGATCGAACGACAGCTGGCGAACGGAGTGGCCGGGAGCGTCTCCTACCAGCACGCCCGCACCGACGCGCTGTTCCGCTTCGTCAACCGCAACGACGCCGTCTTCGGATCGCCCTTCGGGATCGGCACGCACCCCGGCGGGGGCGGGATCGGCTCACTGACGTCGGCGGAAAGCACCGCACGCTCCCGCTACCACGCCGTCACCGCGGGGCTGCGCGGCCAGGACGCCTTCGACGGACTGCTCACCTTCGACCTGAGCTACACCCTCTCCTTCGACCGGTCCGACGACGACAACGAGCGCGACCCCTTCACCTTCCGCTACGCCGACGCGTCCAACCTGGAGCCCGAGTACGGCTGGTCCGACCGCGACCGACGCCACAAGGCCACCGGCTACCTCGCGTTCGCGCTCCCTGGCGACATCGCCTTCAGCAACATCGTGCGCTACCTGTCGGCGTCTCCCGTCTCGGAGAGCTGCGGCCGCCGGGGCGAGCGGGCTGCCGAGCCCACCGACCGCATCTGCGCGGACGGCACGATCCTCGAACGCAACACGCTACGGCGCGACAACCAGTTCTTCACCTGGGACCTGAAGCTGACCCGCCCGTTCACGATCGGCGCCGGCCGCACCATCGAGCCCGTCTTCGAAGTCTTCAACCTGACCAACGCGGACAACTCGCTCGACACCGCGCAGGGATCGCTGCTCTTCAACTTCGACGGCACGATCCGCAGCGGGCTGGGGGACACGCGGCGGGCGCAGCTGGGGATCCGCGTGCGGTTCTGATGGGGGGTGGCCGTGGCACCTTGCCGCTCCGCTGAAAGGGCATTTCAAAGGGTTGCGGACAACCACAAGAAAGGCTACATTAGAATGCGAAGGCCGCGGGGTAGGGCCACCCTGCCGGAAAGGGAAAAGGGAATGACCAACGAAGACCGACAGTGGATTTCGTCCCAGCTGGAGACGGTGCGAGAAGAAGCCGCCGATGCCCACAGGGCTATCGGTCAGAGAATCGATGGACTCCAGGGAACCGTAGACGGACTCCAGGGAACCGTACATGGACTTCAGGGGACCGTACACGGACTCCAGGGAACCGTACACGGACTTCAGGGGACCGTACACGGACTCCAGGGAACCGTACACGGACTCCAGGGAACCGTAGACGGACTCCAGGGAACCGTACACGGACTCAGGGAAACCGTAGACAGTATGGCCGTTTCTCTGGATAGGGTGGTGACACTCGTTGAAGAGATTCCGCTTATCAATGAGCGGATTCAACAGATTGAAACACAGATAGGCGGATAGGGATGGTGCCGAGGTAGAGCAGGTACACGCAGGACGTAGCGCCTTCAGCGGGCGCTCCCCACCAACCCTCACCGAATCAGCACGACCTCCACACCCCTGAGTTCGACCCGCCCCCACACCCGGTCCGCCGTCAGGACCGGAAGGCGCATCCGCCGGGCCGTGGCCAGGCAGGCTCTGCCGCCGAGGCCCAGCCCCAGGCGTTGGGTGCGGGGACGGTAAGCACCACTGAGCAGAGCGGTTTCGTAGTCGAAGGGCAGGACATCGATGCTCAGGTCGTCGAACACGTCCTTCACCTGACCGGAAGTCCAGTCGCGGGCTCGAAGGTGGGCGGATACCTCGGCCGCGTTCACGGCGGACATGGCCGCTCCCGCGCGCAGCGCTTCCTGGACCCGGCCACAACCGGGCTCTTCGTAGAGGGCCGCCAGAATCGCCGACGCGTCCAGCAGGCTGGTGGCCACCTACTCTCTCTCCGCCTCGTCCCGCCGCTCGGCGATGAACGCGTCAACGGCGCTCCCGTCGTCCGCTTTCTTGCGACGGGCAAGGCGCTGCAGCCGCTCCAGTGCCCCGTCAACGGTGTGCACGTGCAGGCTGTCGCCGACCATCCCGACGACTACGGTGCCGCGCCCGCGCAGCCCCATGGCCCTGCGGAAACGCGCGGGAACTACGAGCCGGCCTGCCGCGTCGATCGCGACGCGTTCCGTGTTCGGGTGGTGAACCTCCGACATATGGCCCTCTCGTCAGCTGATGGGGAAGATACAATATCTACCATATATTATCGATTATGGTAGAACAACACAATCTGCCACTTCCCATGCCTATGCCAAATCCGCGCCACATGGCAGATTCGCTACGCATGCCAGGAAATGCAATCCGTGCATTGACCGCACCGAGAGCGGCTAGAAACCGCTAGACCAGCCGCCCGATCACCCGCAGCAGCCGATCCACATCGTCCCGGTTGTTGAACATCCCCACCGCCGCGCGCAGTAGCTTCCCGTCCTCCTGAAAGGTGATCGCCACGCCGTCGTCGGCGAGGGCCCCACTCAGCTCTTCCGGATTGAGCCCGTGATGGAAGCTGACGATCGCCGACGGGTTGTCCGGTGGCGTGAACATCTGCATCCCCAGCTCCGCGGCGCCCTGGTGAAGCTCGCCCGCCAGCGCATGCGTGTGCCCGGCGATCCGGTCGAGGCCGACCCCCTCCAGGAATTCCAGCGCCGCGTCCATCGCCGTCACGGGCCCGTAGGCCGGGTTGGCGTACTCCAGCTTCTCCGCGTTCGTCCTGAGGCGGAACTGGTGGCCCGGAAGCGATTCGGCGACCTGCTTGTGCCCGTAGCGGTCCGAGGTCATCCACTCCAGATGCTCGCGGCGCACGTAGAAGGGAGCGCAACCGAAGTCGGCGTGCAGCCACTTGTACCCGTTGCCGCAGGCGAAGTCGACGTTCTCGTCGCGCAGGTTGGTGGGGAAGGTGCCCCAGGCCTGGATCGCGTCGGCGTAGAGGTAGGCACCGTGGGCGTGTGCGAGGTCGGCCAGGGGGGGCAGGTCGTAGCGGAAGCCGTTCCGGTTCGAGACCCAGGCCACGCTGATCAGCCGCGTGCGCGAGTCGGTGTGCGCCGCGAAATCGTCCACGGTCACGACACCGTCTCGCGGGGGAATGATCCGCAGCTCCACGCCGGCCCGCCGCTCCAGTTCCCGGTACAGGACGAAGGTGGTGGTGAAGTGCAGCTCGTCCACCACGACGTTGTCGCCCGCGCGCCAGTCCATCGCGCTCACGATGATGTTCTCGGCCCCGCTCGTGGCGTAGAGAAACGCGACTTCGTCCTCGTCGGTGCCGAAAAGGTCGGCGAAACGCGAGCGGGCGCCCGCGATGGCCTCACGGCCGGCGCTCGTGTTGCGCCGCCGCATCTTCTCGTCCGCGTAGGCGTGGAGCGCATCGCGCACGGGGATCGACAGGGGGCCCACCGACGCGGTGTTGAGGTAGGCGAGTTCCTCGGTGACGGGGAACTTGTCCCGCACCCCGAGGGGGTCGTCGGCCCGCGCGCGACGGCCGTCGCCGGGCGCATCCGGCCCACCTTCGCGCGGATCCACCAGGCCCACGCCCGCAGGAAGCGTGGCCAGCCCGGCCGCCGCCGATGTCTTGAGGAAGTTCCTGCGACTCAGTCGCGTCATCGGTTTTCTCCTGTCCTGGCGCCGGTCTCCCTGGGGTCAGGCGATGGCCGCCACCGCGTCGGCCTGCGAGTCGTAGACCGAGATGATATCGGAAAAGCCGCCCACCCTGATCACCTCGCTGATCCCGCTGGAGAGTTCGCAAAGTGCGAACGACTGCCCGGGTCCCTCGAACTCCCTGGACGTCAGGAGCAGGATGCGGAGGCCGGCACTGCTGATGTAGTCGAGCCGGGACAGATTCAGGAGGAGGGTCTGGTCGTCGTTGCCGACCCCCGCCCTCAGCGCGTCCGCGCACTCGCCACTGTTGGAACTGTCGATGCGACCGACCAGGCTGGCGACGAGGATGCCCGAGTCCCTGCTCCAACCGACTTCCACTGACATTTGCTGCTCCTGTTTCACGAAATGGTCTTGGCGTCCATTGCGATTCCATCACCGCGGGGGTTCGCTCGGCAGCCTGCCCGGATTCTGAAACCGCCGGAAGTGTGATAGGCTAGACACGGGCTGTCAAACCACATCATCGACCAGGAGCCGACTCGACTCATGAACGGATCCAGGGACCGGCTTTCCTGACCGGTATGCGCACCGAGCCGAATTCCTGGCTCTCGTCCCTCGAATCCGAGGCCATCGAGATCATCCGGGAGGGCGTCGCCAACGCCGTCCGCCCGGTGATGCTCCATTCCGTCGGCAAGGACTCGTCGGTCCTCCTGCACCTGGCGCGCAAGGCCTTCTGGCCCGCGCCGCCGCCCATGCCTCTGCTGCACGTCGACACGACGTGGAAGTTCCGCGACATGATCGCCTTTCGCGACCGGGTCGCGGCGGAAGCCGGCATCGAACTCGTCGTCCACACCAACCGGGATGGCATCGAAGCCGGTATCACCCCGTTCACCCACGGGTCGGAACACTATACCGAGGTGATGAAGACTACGGCCCTGCGCCAGGCTCTCGACGCCGGCCGCCACGACATCATCCTCGTGGGCGCGCGCCGCGACGAGGAGAAGTCGCGCGCGAAGGAGCGGATCTTCTCGCTGCGCGACCGCGCCCATCGCTGGGATCCCAAAGCCCAGCGGCCCGAGCTCTGGAACCTGTACAACACCCGCCTCCGGCTAGGCGAATCGCTCCGGGTGGCTCCCCTCTCCAACTGGACGGAGGCCGATGTCTGGCGTTACATCCGGCAGGAGGAGATTCGCGTTGTGCCTCTGTACTACGCCGCGGAGCGGCCCGTCGTCCGGCGCGACGGGCAATGGATCATGGTGGACGACGATCGCATGCCCGTTGATCGGGGAGAGGTGCCGCAGCTGCGCCGGGTGCGGTTCCGTACGCTGGGGTGCTATCCGCTCACCGCCGCGGTCGAGAGCGAGGCGGACACGCTCGACGCGATCGTCGCCGAGACCCTGGCGGCGGACCATTCCGAGCGCGAGGGCCGCCTCATCGACCACGACGCCGAGGCCTCCATGGAGCGCAAGAAGAGGGAGGGCTACTTCTGAAGAACGAACCGAACTTTACGGATCCCGTAACAGAACGTACATTCGCTTCACATGATTCGAAGCTTCAGTGATCGACGTACTCGCCGCTTCTTCGAGGGGCGACGTGTCGCGGCGTTTCACGGCTTCCAAGATCAGGCGGTGCGCCGGATGACCCTGTTGGACAGCGCGGAGACGCTCGGCGACCTGGCTGCACTGCCGAGCAACCGGCTGGAAACGCTGCGGGGTCGCCGCGCCGGGCAGCATAGCATCCGGATCAACGCGCAGTGGCGTATCTGCTTCCGTTGGACCGATGACGGGCCATGCGATGTCGAGATCGTGGATTACCACTGAGGGGGCATGAAATGAACGTGAAGAGCGGGATGAGGCCGGTGCACCCAGGCGAAATCCTGCGAGAGGAACTCGACACGCTCGGTCTGTCGGCCAACGCGCTGGCGAGTGCGCTTGGCGTGCCGGTCAATCGCGTGACGATGATTCTCAACGGGCAACGCGGCGTCAGCGCAGATACGGCGTTGCGACTGGCCAGGTATTTCGGGACAACGCCACAGCTTTGGCTGAATCTGCAGAAGACCTGGGAGCTTCGCCGAACGGAGATTGAGGCTGGCCGCAAGATCGCCGAGCAGGTCAAGCCTCGACATGCGGTGATGTAGGGCGGGCGACCAGTCCCGACCCCGAGTGCGACGCAACGGGGTCATGTGCCCGAAAGGCTACTTCTGATGCCATCAACTCTGCGATTCGTCCTCTGCGGCAGCGTCGACGATGGCAAGAGCACCGTCATCGGGCGGATTCTCTGCGACTGCCACCAGGTGCCTACGGATCAGATGCGGAGGGTTGAAGCCGACTCCCGCCGCTACGGCACCCAGGGCGACGCGGCCGACCTGGCCCTGCTCGTGGATGGCCTGCAGGACGAACGGGAACAGGGCATCACCATCGATGTTGCGTACCGCACCTTCGAGACGCCCCGGCGCAGGTTCATCGTCGCCGACGCGCCCGGGCACGAGCAATACACGCGCAACATGGCGACCGGCGCCTCGACCGCGGACCTGGCGGTCGTCCTGGTTGACGCACGCAAGGGAATCCTCCCGCAAACCGGGCGTTACACCCGGATCGCGCGAATGTTCGGGGTTCGTCACGTCGTGCTCCTCGTCAACAAGATGGATCTGGTGGGGTGGGACGGCGACGCCTTCGGAGAGATCGCCTCAGCGTACCGGACGGTGGCTGGGGAGATTGGAGTCGACGAGGTGACCGCCATCCCCGCTTCCGCCCTCACGGGCGACAACCTGACCCGCCCCTCCGAAAAAATGCCCTGGTATACCGGCCCCACGCTGCTCAGCCACCTGGAGACGGTAGAGGTGGCGACCCCCGAGTCGGACCAGGGCTTTCGCATGCCGGTCCAGTACGTCAATCGGCCCAATCCGGACTTTCGCGGGTACTGCGGACGCGTGGCCGCGGGAACCGTGGCGCCGGGTGAACGGGTGCGCATCATGCCTTCGGGGGTCGAGACCCGGGTGGAATCGATCGTGGTCTGGCAGGGGACGCGCGAAAGTGCCACGCAGGGCGATTCGGTGGCGCTCACCCTCGAGCCCGAGGTGGATGTCTCGCGCGGGGATGTGGTCGTTCACGCCGACGATCCGGTCGAGGTCGCCGACCAGTTCCAGGCGAGGATCCTGTGGATGGGCGATGCGCCTCTCCTCGTCGGGCGGCCCTACCTTTTCAAGCTCCACGCAACCGAGATCGGCGCGACCGTCACGCGGATCAGGCACAAGGTCGACGTGTCCGACGGAGGCGTTCTGGCCGCCGAAAAGCTGGAACTGAACGACCTGGGCGTGGTGAACCTGGCCACGAACCGGGCAGTGCCCTTCGCTCCGTTCGAGGAGTGCAGGGAGCTGGGCGCGTTCGTCTTCCTCGACCGCGTGACCAACGCCACGGTCGGCGCCGGCACGATCACCTTTCCGCTCATGCGCGCGGCCAACCTCAAGTGGCAGGACTTCGACGTCACCGGTGAAGTCCGCGCCGAACTCAAGCAGCAGCGGGCGCGCTGCCTGTGGCTGACCGGCCTCTCCGCTTCGGGCAAGTCCACGGTCGCCAACCTGCTGGAACGGCGGCTCGTGGGCGAGGGCCGTCACACCTACCTGCTGGACGGCGACAACGTTCGCCACGGGCTCAACCGCGACCTCGGCTTCACCGATGCGGACCGTGTGGAGAATATCCGCAGGATCGCCGAAGTGGCACGCCTCATGGTCGACGCCGGACTGATCGTGATCGTGTCCTTCATCAGCCCCTTCCAGTCCGAACGCGACTTCGCCCGCAGTCTCTTCAAGCCGGGCGAATTCATGGAGATCTTCGTGGACGCGTCACTGGAGGCGTGTGCCCGGCGCGACCCGAAGGGGCTCTACGCCAAGGCGATGGGAGGCGAAATCAGGAACTTTACGGGCGTGGACAGCCTCTACGAGCGGCCCGAGCGGCCGGATCTGCGGCTGGACACCGAGAAGCTCTCGCCCGAAGGGTGCGTGGAACTGGTGATGCGGAGTCTGACGGGGTAAAGTAAACACGACTTTCAACTGGCGAAGGACGAGCCATCTCAAAATCCGAATCGCGCCGGGAATCGCGCAGGACGTTTCTGAAGCAGTCGGTCGCGACAGTGGCTGCGGCTTCGGTGGTGGGGTGCGCTCCCGACGGCGGGGGAAGCGAAGCCGAACGCCCGGACGGCGACTCCCCCGTAGCCGATCGCACCCGCGGATTCCCCTCAACAGCGCCGGTCCCGCTTCCCGGTGAGACCCTCGGTGCGGTGGCCGAGGCCGTGCTCCCCGCCGAACTCGGCGACGACGGCCACGAGCGTGCGGTCGCCGCCTTCGAACGCTGGTCGGACGGGCTTGAGCCGGTCGTCGAACTGGCCCACCCCTACCTGGTGCCCGAAACGCGCTACTCGGGCCCGGACCCGAGGCCAGGCTGGGTGGCGCAGCTTCAGGGGATCGAGAAGGAGTGCGAAAGCCGCTACGGGAAAGCGTTCGGCGACCTTGATGTGCCGGCGCGGCGGAACCTTCTCGCGCGTCCCCTGGGCCAGGCCGGTCCGGGTATCGGGTCGCCCGCCAACGCGGACCACGTGGCCCTCGCGCTCATGGCGCACTTCTTCGCTTCCCCGATCGCAACCGACCTGTGTTACGGGCGGGTGATCGCGAAGCAGCAGTGCCGCGGGCTGGAGGGGGCGTTGCGGGACCCGGTGGCGCTGGCCGGGAGTGGAGCACCGTGACGCGGGTCATGCAGGGCCGCCAACGGGCGACCGCCGCGCCAGGGCACGGAGCCGTGCCGTGAAGCGCGTCATTGAGAGCGACGTCTGCATCATCGGCGGCGGGATCACGGCCGCGATGGTGGCCGAACGGCTCGCCGAGCGCACATCCGCATCCATCACGGTGGTCGAGGCCGGGCAGCGGACCGCATCCCTCGCAGAGCGCACCCACACCCGCGCCCGCATGCTCGCGTACGGCGAAAACCCCTACCCGAACGACCACATCCCCGACCAGACCGGCACGGGCGCGATGTACCGCCAGATGGTCGTCGGCGGCTCGGCGATGCACTGGGGCGGGGCGATTCCGCGCTATTCGCCGGAAGACTTCCGCATCCGGTCGCTCTACGGCGTCGGCTTCGACTGGCCGATCTCGTGGGACGACATCGAGCCGTACTACCAGGAGGCCGAGGAACGGATCGGCGCGGCCGGTGAGCAGGGCCCGCCCGACTGCGACCCGCGCTCGCAGCCCTACCCCATGCCGCCGCTCCCGCTGTCGTACAACCTGGCGCGCATGCGCGAATGGACCGACCGGGCCGGCATCCCCTTCTGGACCCAGCCCTGGGCGCGCAACACGGAACCCTACCGCGGGCGCAACGTCTGCCAGCGCTGCGACACCTGCGCGGTCTGCCCCACCGGTGCCAAGTATACCCCCGACTTCGCCTTCGACCAGCTCCTCGCGGCCGGCCGCATCGACCTCGTCGACCGCACCCTGGTCCGGCGCCTGGCACTGGAGCCCGGCACCGACCGCATCGCCGCCGCCGAAGCCGTGGACCGCGACGCCCCCGGCGAAGCCGTCGAGTTCCGCGCCGGCACCTTTGTCATCGCCGCCGGACACGCCTGGAGCTCCCACCTGCTCCTGCTGTCCGCGAACAGCCGCTTCCCGGACGGCCTCGCCAACCGCACGGGCAACGTTGGACGCTACATGACGGGTCACTGGTACATGAGCGGCTACGTCGACCTGCCCATGCGCCTCTACCCCGGCGTTTTCGCGAACAACAGCCTGCTGTCGCACCGCTTCGCCAGCCCGGGGCCGCTGGACCGCTATCTGCGCCACGACCTCCGCCTGTGGGAATCGAACGTCGGCCGCGCCCCCCGGCTCACCGACGACGAGGGGCGGCTCCTGTGGGGCGACGAGATCATGGCCGACTGGCGGTCGCGCACCGAATCGGGCGCCACCGCGCGGATCCGCGCATATTACGACGTGATCCCCGACCGCGAGAGCCGCCTGACCCTTGACCGCGCAAACACCAACGCCATGGGCGACCCGATGCCCCGAATCGGCTACCGTGCCGCCGGCGCGACGATCGGCCTCGAGCCCCACACCCTGGGCACGATCCGGGGCCGCTTCGAGGAGCTGGCGCGCGCGGCCGGGGGAACCGTGCGGAACACCCGCACCTCACGCCTCTTCGAGCACCCGGGTGGCGGGTGCCGCATGGGGAACGATCCCGCGACGAGCGTGGTCGACCGCTGGGGCCGCACCCACGATCACGAGAACCTCTTCGTGGTCGGCTCACCCACGATCGTCTCGAGCGGATGCGCGAACGGGACGCTCACCTTCTGCGCTCTGTCGCTGATGGCGGCCGAGGAGATCGGGAAGGAAGGCCTCCGGTGAAGCATGTCATCGCGGCGGCCCGCGCTGTCCTCCTCCGCTTCCGGTGCTCGCGCGGACTGCTCTGCCTCGCCGCCGCGATCCTCGCCACTGCCGCTCTGGCTGAACCGCTGACCGGCCAGTGGCGTGGCTACGGCACGCGTTGGGTCACCCCCCGCAAGCCGGATGAGGCGGCCGTGCCCGGCGAATTCACCTTCTGCCGGCTCCAGTACACCACGGTCAGGCGCGAACGGCATGGCCGGGGATGGCGGACGGACTATCCGGACGCCGACCACAATCTGCCGTTCCGCGCCTCACAGATGACCACACTGAACGTGGCCAGGGACGAGCGGGAAGATCCCTTCCACGCCGTCGTCACCGCCTCCGACAACGGCCTCTACGCCTGCCCTTTCCTCTTCGCGTCCGACGTGGGGACGGCCCGGTTCAGCGAGCTCGAAGTGGTGCGGCTGCGCGACTATCTGCTCAAGGGCGGCTTCTTCTGGGCCGACGACTTCTGGGGCGACTACGCCTGGAGCAACTGGGCGATCGAGATGGAGCGTGTGCTGCCGGGCTACGCCATCAGGGAAATCCCGATGGACCACCCCATCTTCCACACCCTCTACTCGGTGGACAGCATCCCGCAGATCCCGTCGATCCAGTACTGGCGGGAGAGCGGCCGCAGCGGCACGTCGGAGCGGGGCTCCGGGAGCGCGATCTACAGGATGTACGGGATCGAAGACGACTCGGGCCGGCTGATGGTCATCATGACCCACAACACGGACATCGCCGACGGATGGGAGCGCGAGGGCGAGGAAGACGAGTTCTTCTACCGCTTCTCGCCCAACGCCTATGCGATCGGATTCAACGTGATCATGTACTTCATGACCCACTGACGGGCGCGCCAACCCACCCGCCCGGGCCTGCGCGCGCGGCCGGGCAATGTTCCCTGCGCGGAGGACGAATTGAGCGACTGGTGGGCCGAAGGGCTCCTCTTCGAGAACTGCAACTGCACCGCGGTCTGCCCGGGGCACATCCACTTCAGCCAGAAATGCACGCACGAGGTCTGTCACGGCTTCTGGGCGATCCGGTTCGAGGGGGGGCGGGTGAGCGC
>VXLT01000136.1 GCA_009841475.1 Gemmatimonadota bacterium | reverse complement strand
GATGGGTATTAGTGATTGGCCTGGTGGGCGTCGCTCATTCGCAGCAATTCAAAGAGAGACACCCCCGCCGCCCCCCCATCCCGCGCCGCAGCCACCGCCTCGGCCAGTTGAGCCGGTTCGAGCCAACGCAGTTGCAGCCCCGCATTCAGCGGCGCTCCGGGGCGCGGGCCGCCCTCCACCCCGCCGCCCGCCAGCGCGGCCACGCCCTCGCGCACACAGTCCCCGATCCACGCGATATCCTCGCCGTAGGCGCGCTGATAGAGCATGGGAAAAAATCGGTCCAGCGGCCATTCGTCCCACGCCTGCCGCACCAGCCGCCGTGCTTCCCCGGGCGTCGCGAAGACCGCCGCGGTGATGGGCTTGCCCTGCGCGTGCACTGCCGCCGCCATGTCCCGAACCGCCCCTGTCACACAGTCCCAGCGGAAGCGCCGCCAGGCTTCGTCGGCCGGCGGATCAGGAATGTCGAGCGGGTCGCGGCCGTCGAGCGCGGCGAACTGCTCGCGACAGACATCGCAGTAGCAGAAGTCGAACTCGGGGTGCTCGATGTCCTGCACGAGGTTGTATTGGTCCCACAGGCCGCGGGGCAGGATCACGTCGCAATGGCGCACGTAGTCGAGGTGGACGCCGTCGATGGCCGGGTTCGCGGCCAACTCGCCGACGCGACCACTCAGGTATTCGCGTACGGGCGCGCGGGAAGAACAAACCCATCGGTAGTAGTTCACATAGGGCGGCTTGTCGAGCGACGATTCGAGGTTGCGGCTCACCGTGAACCACTCGGGGTGGTTTTCCTTCGCCCAGGCATCGCCGTTGCGGTTCATCGTCCAGAACCAGCGGTGGTACTCGAGGCCCTCCGCGTGCGCTGCCGCCGACACCATCTCCCTGTTGGCGCCGCCGGCGAGCACCGCGTGGAAGCCGGCCTCGCGCAGCCGGGCGAATTGCCGCCGCCAGTCTTCCGCGGCGTAGTCGCGGTTGCCGCTCACCCAGCACCACAGCGTGAAGGCCGGTTTCTGACCGGTGCCGCGGATGTGGCCGGGTAAGGTGCCCAGCGCGGCGGCCGCCCCGGCCGTACGAAGGAACTCCCTGCGTTTCACGGTAGCGTCCGAGGGTTTTGTCCACGTGGAGCCGGGCCCGCCCCCTCGACGAACCGCACGATCCCCCACATCTCGGGAATGTGCATGTTGATCTCTCCCTGCGGGGACCACACCCAATTGTGCTCGGGGTGGCGATTCTCACGCGAGGGGAGCTGTGCTCTCTGATACCCTCCGTCGATCACCTCGACCGGCCACTGCACCCGCGAGAAGTTGATCCGCCACTCGTCGCCGGCCCGCGGCCCGGCCCCCGGCTTGTGCCGGCCTCCATCGGCGGTCGCGTATCGGTCCGTTTCCCTTGGATCGTCCGCGGCCGCACCGCCCTCGGGTGGCCTCAACGCCGCCCAGGGAATCGCGATTTCGACGGTCCAGCCAAGGTCCTCGTCGGACGGGTCGTTAAGCGTGCCGTCCAGGGCCACCGCCGTGCGAAGGCCCACCATGTCCCACCCCACGTTCGCTCTGCCCCTGCGATTGTAGGGCCGCGGCAGGAACAGGTCGAACTCGGTGCCCAGCGCGTTGATTTCGAGCTCGTAGTAGTCGAGCGCGTCCCCGTCAGGGTCGATGAAGACCTCGAAGTCGTGTTCCCGGTAGAGGATGGCGTCGCGGTCGGCGAGCGTGGCCCACAGGTGCGGCTCCTCGAGCTGCGCGGCGATGTAGAGGTAGTCGTCGTCCCAGACGATCTTCGCGCGGGTGTCCCACTCCGGGGCAGGCCAGTCATCACCCCGAATGTCGATGAACGATTCGGTCCAGGGGGCGCGCTGCCACGCCGCGTCGTCCGGCGTGCCGTCGATTGCCGGGGGGGACACTGCCCTGGGGGCATCGTAGGACCGGGGCGCGCCGGACGGCTCCGCGAGAACGCAATCCGGCCCCTGGGCCGCGTTGGGCGTGGCGGCCGTGAGTGGCGCGGGGGCCACCACGGAGGCAACGGCCCACAGACCGGCTGCGGCGATCAGGCGCCGAAGCGCTCTCCAGGGGCTCGGAACACTGTAGTGCATGGCAGGCCCCTAACATGGCAGGCCTACCAACGCATGGACAGACTCACACCCGCGAGGTGTGTAGCCCCGGATCCGGGTGCTCCAACACTCCGTCCGGCCTCGATGCTTGCTGCAAAGTCCGGACCCAGGCGCAGGCGTCCTCCCAGCTGGTACCCGTAGATCCCCTGGTTCGAGGCCTCAAGCGGCGCGAAAACGACGGAGTTGACCATCCCGGCCGCCGGGAAGTACGCCGCGTCCAACCGCCCGGACAGCACGACCCTCGCATAGGGTGTGACGAGTCCCCGCCCTTCCCAGGCCTTGACCCCATACCCGATTTCCGTGTCGATTCGGCGGCTGCCGTAGCCGTAGCCGCCCGGGTTCAGCCCTGCCGCACCCTGGGCCCAGAGTCGCGTGACGCCGCTCGCCGTGGACCCCCAGGACGGTCTCACTCCCAGGGAGAGTCCCTGTCCGCCGCCGCCCGGGTTCACGGTGATGGAGCCGCCCAGCCCCCACTCCTCGTACTCCTCCTCCTGGTGCAGCACCAGTCTGCGGCCGTGCACGCGGATGGTCAGGGTCCCGTTGTGCCGCATGTAGTTCATCCCGCCACCCACCTCCATGCCGAACCCGCTGTCAACTTCCCCCCCGTCCTGGCGCATGCCGACGCGCAGCTGCGGCTGGAGTGTCCCGGCGCCCATCGCGAATCCCTTGAGCGCCTCCACCATCAGCCTCACACGGCTGGCATCCGTGTTCAGCTCCCTCCGTCCCTCGACTTCCGCGGAGTTCATCCGCGCGATAAACCCGTCCGCGCGCACCGCCAGCCCGAGATCCGTCGGTGTTTCGGAATGGATGAGTTCCCCCTTCACACCCAGCCCCGCCATCTGCAAGGTGATGTCGCTGTCGGGATCGACCTCCCCTCCACCCTCGATGCCCAGTTGGCCCGAGCCGTACCCGAGTACGCCCCAGGTGAAGAGGCGGTCGCTGAACGCGAGCCGGGCATACGGGAAGGCACTGGTGAGCGTGGTGGAAACATCTCCGAAATCGTCATCGCCGGGACGCCCGAGTTCGAATCGGCCGGATCCGCTGCTGTAGGTCACCGCCAGTCCGGTCACCAGCGACCCGAACCCGTAGTCGGCCCCGAGCGCCGCCGTGGTGACCTCTCCGTTGCCGAACCCCTCTCCGTCGCCGCTGTTGAAACGCATGATCTCGCCCCCGCCCCACAGGGAATAGCCTCCTCCTCCGTCGGCGGCCCCAGGCGTCACCTGGAAGGAACTGCCGCCGAGCAGTGCACTGGCCGACAGGGGGATGTAGGACGCCAACCCCGCCCGGCCGACGTTCCCGGAGGCACCGGCCGAACCGGCGCTTCCCGGCCCGAACCCGAAGGGAGCCGCCCCGAGGGTGCCGTACGGGTTGTCCCAGCTACTCAGGAAGCCGAAATCGACCCCCCGCCCGCCGACCGTCACATGGTCATCCCCACGGTACGGGTGCGATACCCGGTTGCCGATCATCTCCATCGCCTGGGTCGCCACCGACCGCCCGAACCGGTGCAGCCAGTCTTCCGCGGCCATCTCCGCCTCCGCGGTCGAAAAGTTGCGGTAGAACCCCGCGCCGATGATGAACTCCTGCCCGGTGTAGACATCGAATTCACTGGTGAAGGATAAAGCGTAGCTCACCTTTGGAGATCCCGTGTCCTCATCGCCCTCAACCGTCGGATCGTCCCAGAAATACTCGACGTATCCTCCTCCGGCGCGGGCCGCCGCAATGATGAGTTCGACGAACTTCGTCCCGTTGATGTCCTCGGTGTCCTCGGCGAAGCGGCCCTCGCGCCAGGCGTTGGCGCCGTGGAAGATCACGTAGCCGTCGGCGGTGAAGATGAACAGATAGATGGGACCGGACCTGAAGTGGCCGCCGTCCTCCCGCAGCACGGACTTCCATTCGTTTGCGCGCTCGAAGCCGACGAGCGCAATCAGTTCGCGGATCCAGTCGAACGAGCCCTGCACGAACTGCCTGAGGGTCTCGCGGTCCACGACATCGGCGGCGGAGACCTCCGGGAGGGGAACATTCGGAAGTGGCGTCCCCGCGTGGCTCAGATCCTGATAGTACCCGCCCACGACGACGAAGTCCGTTCCCGCTACAATGGAATGGTACTGGATGGCGTACGCGTCCTTGCACCGGGTGTCGGTCAGATCGTTGGGATCGTCCCAGCACCACTCCACGAAGTCGCCTCCCTCCCTGGCGCCGGCGGCAAGGAATTGCTGGACGATCTTCGTTCCGTTGTCGTCGATCACGTCGACTGCGTTCTTGCCGTCGATGTTCGGATCTTCGCCGTGGATGAACACATGTCCCGTGGTGGCGAACAGGATCAGGTACATGTTCCCCACATTCCAGTCGCTCCCCTCGACCCTGAACGCCTGGAGGATCTGTGAACCCGTAGCGATGTCCGTGATCTTTGCGAATTCGGAGGTGGCCCAGGTCACGAATCCCTTCAGCGTCTCCCTGTCCATCACTTCACCGGCGGTGACCTTGGGCACCTGGGCGTGGGCCGGGCGGGTGGACGGCGCGGCGCTGACGAGGAAGAGCAGAGTGGCAGTGATGGCGAGGGGCTTGACGAATCGCATGGCGGGCTTCTCTCCAGTGGCGGTTAGTGGATGCTTCCCGATGTGCCCAGGGCGCTTGCAGCAACGGCAAAGCGTTCGGGACCTTCACCGTCCCGGCCAGTCTACCGGGTCGTACATCGGTAACGATATAGCGCGATGCGGCCGGATGTCTACGATAATGGCCACCGGAACACCTGAGCACCGAATCGGAGAAGCCTCAGGAAACGCGTGAAGCGGCGATCGCCAAAGCCATCCGTTCCCTTGACGAAACGCGGTCCCGGTCACCACCTTGCCGTTCGGGACGAACCCGACGCTCCCGCACCCACTCCCCAGCCGACCCCCACGGAGAGACCTCATGGAATACGCCCCGGACCGCCCATGGTACATGCGCCTTCACTGGCAGGTATTGATCGCGATGATCCTCGGCATCAGCGTTGGCCTCTTGCCGGGAGGGGAAGTCGTCGAGCACTACGTCGGATGGGTAGGCGGCCTGTTCATGCGCCTCCTGAAGATGATCATCCTGCCGCTGGTCATAACCTCCATCGTCTCGGGAGTCGCATCAGCCGGAAGCGGGCGCACCGTGGGCCGGATGTTCGGCAAGACGTTGGGCTACTACCTGGTGTCGAGCCTCCTGGCCGCTCTCACCGGCCTGCTCCTGTTCAACCTGATCAACCCGGGCCGGGGGTATCCGGTTACCGACACCGGAGCGCCGGCCCCGGAGCTTGCCACACCCAGCTCGATCGAAGACCTGATCAATACCATCGTTCCCGACAACTTCTTCAGCGCGGCGTCGACCGGCGAGATGCTGATGGTCATCTTCTTCTGCATCGTCTTCGGAGCGGCCGTCACAACGCTCCCGGAAAACCCCCGCGAGAAGATCACGAGCCTGGTCGACGCGCTCTTCAAGGCGATGATGGCCCTGACGACGGGCATCATCAAGCTGCTCCCGATCGGGGTCTTCGCGCTGTTGCTCACCACGGTCACCACCACGGGCCTGGACTCCCTCCCCAACCTCGCCAAGTACGTCGCGGGGCTCGGCTCCGGCCTCTTCATTCACTTCTTCATTACGCTCCCGCTCCTGCTGTACTTCTGGGCGCGCGTGTCTCCATGGAAGCACCTGATGAACATGCGGGAGCCTCTCCTGGTCGCGTTCTCGACCAGTTCCTCGGCGGCCACCCTGCCGGTCACCATGAAGACGGTGAGGGAAAGGGTCGGGGTATCGCGCCGCGTGTCCTCGTTCACGCTGCCCATGGGCGCCACGGTGAACATGGACGGAACGGCGGTGATGGAGTGCGTGGGCGCGCTCTTCATCGCGCAGGCCCTGGGAGCCGACATCGGCTTCGGGACCCAGGTCATCGTCGTCATTACGGCCCTGCTGGCGTCGATCGGTGCCGCGGCGGTGCCATCAGCGGGGCTGGTGGTGATCTTCATCATACTCGGCGCCATCGGCATCGGCGACAATCCTCAGGCGATGCTGATCGTGGCCGCAATGCTCTCCATCGACCGGCCGCTCGACATGTGCCGCACCGCCGTAAACGTCTACAGCGACTCGTGCGCTGCGGCGGTGGTCGGCAAATGGGAGGGTGAGCAGGGCATTGACGAGGAGATTCGGATGTAGGGGGCCGGGCAGGTGGTGGCTCGGTGAGTCGAAGGACTCAAGAGATCCACCACATCATGCGCTTTACCTGCCACCCGTCGGGTCCGGCGGTGACCAGCAGCCCCTCGCCTCCGTTGGACGCCCGAACCTGGCCGAGCCTTTCGGAGTAGTAGCTGCCCAGCCATGCGACAAGGACCCCATGGCGTGCCTCTCCTGCCACGGACTCCCAGCAGAATTCAAACGGCGGTGGAGGTCGAGGCGGCACCGATTGTTCCGCTGCGCAGGCTTCTCCTGACGGAAGTACCATGGAGTAGGTCAGGTGCAGTTCGGCAGGGTCCTTCAGCCGACAGTCACCAAAAGGAAACGCACAATTCCCCGTGGGTACCAGCGGATCTTCCGTGGACCACCGCCAGCCCCGCGCTGCAAACGCCTCGTTGAGAAAACCACGCGCGGACTCGGCGAGCGGCTCTTCCCCGCGATATGCCACCGCGGCCTTGCCCTTGACCAGGGTTGTTCCCGTCCCCGCTTCCTCCCATATCTCCGCAGCGACATGCTCCAGCGCCGCAAGGACGGCCTCGCCCTCCGCTGTTTCCGGGTCCACCTCCACTGCGGGGCCCGCACACCCTGCCGAGTGCCCACCTGCCAGCGTGACGACAACGCCGCACGCAAGTGACCTGTGGCGTGAATTCACGTGATCCACATCATGTGGACTTCGACCTCCCACCCGTCGGGACCAGGAGTGACCAGCAGTCCCTCGCCTCCCAGCTCCGCCCAGTCGCGCCCGAGCCGTTCGGAGTAGAGGCTGCTCAGCCACGCAACGTGGACCTTGTAGCCCTCCTGTCCTGGAACCGGCTCAACCACGAAATCGCTCCACGGATGCGGCCACGACGAGTCCGCCGTGCCCGCCGCGTAGTCTTCCTCTGCCGGCCAGGGCTTCACGGCGAATGTCAGATGCAGTTCGGTCGGGTCCTTCAGCCGGCAAGCCTGCGATGGGTGGCGGCAATCCTCGTTCGGCACCTGCGGATCTTCCGTGGACCACCGCCAGCCATGCGCCTCGATGGCGTCGTCCAGAAATCGGCGCGTGGACTCGGACAGCGGGTTTTCTCCATCGTAGGCCACGGCGAGTTTGCCTTCGACGAGGGTCGTGCCGCGCGCCTCCCACTTGCGCGCGGCCATGTGCTCCAGCGCAGCCAGGACGGCTTCGCCCTCCGAGGTGTCCGGGGTCCCTCCGCTGAAGGTCGCGCAACCGGTCGCCTGCCCGACGAGCGCCGCGACGACAGCGCCTCCAGCCAGCAATCTGCGGTGTGTCACTCTGGAATCCTCCGGTTTGTGCATTGCTCTGCCGTGACCCTTCGCGGGGACCAGCCGCGTGGGTTCCGCCGGCCACCCTGCGCTGAAAGTAGTTGCGAAGCCTCCTCCTTGACATACCCCGGGACGCTCCATACTGTTGCTATATCAATATTGATATACCTGTTTTCCGGGACACGCCGTCATGAGCCTGCAACACATCCTCCTCGGACTCCTCCGCGAGCCGGCCGCCGGTTACGACCTGAAGGCTGTCTTCGACGAGCGCATCTCGCACTTCTGGAGCGCCGAGTTCGGGCAGATCTACCCGACCCTCAACCGGCTGGAGGAGCGAGGCTTGCTCGAGAGCCGGGTCGAGCCGTCGGAGAAGGGGCCGAACCGCCGGGTCTATTCGCTGACTGCGGACGGCCGGGAGGAACTCCTGCGCTGGCTGGGCAGCGGTCCGGCGATGGGGGCGGAGCGATTTGCCTACCTGGCCCAGCTCTACTTCATGGATGCGCTGGGCGACCTTCACGAGACCCGCGCGTTCATGACTGCCCTGAAGCAGCGGCTTCGCGAGTGGCTCGGTAGGCTCGAGGCGATCGAGGCCGCGGTAACGACCAGCCACGGAGGCGCAACGGAGTACTACAGCGACGGGGGGTTCCATCAGTTCGCAACGCTGCGGATGGGGATTCTCTCGATCGGCTCGAAGGTGGAGTGGTGCGACGAGACCCTTGCGGCGATCGATCGGAGGATTGCGCTGCCGGCTGGCGTCGAAGCCACTGCCGAATGCCGCTCTGGACGGGGCGCGCCGTCCGCTCCCGATGGCAGCGGTTCCGGGACGCACGTCGGTAGCCCGCGCGGTGAGGTCGCATCATGAGCATCGCCACCCTCCTCTTCGACGCCGTGGTTGTGGTCCACGTCGTGGCCGGATTCGTGGGGCTCGCCGCGTTCTGGGTCCCGGTGTTTGCGCGCAAGGGCGGCCCTGCGCACGTGCGGGCCGGCCGGGTCTACGTGTACGCGGCCTACGCCGTGACCCTGTCGGCCGTGACGGCCTCGGCCGCGCGAATCGGATCCTACGCACATCAGGGCGTGGGTCTGGCGGAGCGCCCCGATCTGTACGGCATGGCGGCCTTCCTCGGCTATCTCGGGGTGGTCACCTTCGCGAACGTCCGCCATGGGGTCCGGGTGCTGGCCACGCGCAGAGCCCCGGAGTCGCTTCGCACCCCCTTCCACCTGGGTCTCGCGTGGGCGTGCCTTGCGTGCAGCGCCATCGTTGTCGCGCTGGCGGTGACGGTCTGGTCGGACTCCTCACCGATCCTGCTCGGCCTCAGCCCGGTCGGGTTCTTCACGGGCTTCAACATCCTGCGGTACATGCGGAGCCGCGGCGCGCAGCCGATGGGCTGGCTGTACAGTCATCTGGGCTCCATGCTGGTGGGCGGCATCGCATTCCACACCGCTTTCGCGGTCTTCGGCGTCCAGCGGGTGATCGCACTTGAGCTGCCCGGGCCGCTCGCCATCGTACCGTGGCTCCTCCCGACGATCATCGGGGTTCCAGCGATCATCGTGTGGACGCGCCACTACCGGCGGAGGTTCTCGCGGGGGTGACCGGTGAGGGTGGCCAGTAGGTGCTCTTGACAGCGCCCATGGCCAATTAAGGATGTGTTATAGTCGTGAATAGCGCACACAACGCGCGATAGAGAGTAATATCCTGCTATTCCCGGCCACGGGGCCCGATCGGACAGCCGACTGTATCCGCCGAATGTTTCCTTGACATTTAGATCAAGATAATACTATCCATGCTCTTCTAGGCCGGTCGTTCGTGGCCGGCTCCCAGAGAGCAGGAATCGATAATATGGGCAGGATCGGCGAGTGGGATTCGCCGCCGATCTGTCCGCCCTACCGGACCTGACGGTCCCGAGAGGAGAAAGACCAATGATCAAACATACTCGCAAACCCGTTGCCAAGACCGTTTCTGCCGCTTTCCTGATCGTCGTTGGAATGGGATTCACCGCTGCGCCGACCGCTGACGATCGAGATCTGGAGGAGGGGGTCGGGACGGTTGCCGTTGCGGATCGATCGTCGGGCGAGTGCCTGATGTTCATCGACTATTGGGAATGGGACATCATCATCTTCCAGCGGTACCACATGCATGATCACGGCATCGGCTGGGGGGATCCTGCTGAGACGGAAGATCCGCGTGGGGAGTGGTCCCTAAAGGGGGTAGAGTTCAGGGAGCGCGATCCGCACCGGCTCCAGCGCGGCTACACCAGAGACCACGATACCCACGTCCCGTGTCCCGAAATCGGTGCGAATTGAGGGGTCCCCCATGTTTCTCAGATGTCTGATTACCGCGCTGGTTCTGTCATCCTCTCTGGCGCTGATCCCTGACGATGTCGGAGCCGTCGGAGCATACCAATGCCGGCGACAGCCCGCTCGTTCCTTCCTGCCTGGGAGCGAGACCAGAATCGGGGAAGGAAGTCCGCCATGCCGGATAGAATTCCGCGAGACCGGAGTCAGGCTCAAGGGGGTGGCCGACGGTTCGCACCCGGATCCGGGCCGGACGGTGGTTTTGGACTCCAACGGACGCTACATCACGGCGAATGCTCCCGGATGGGTGGGGGTCATCAGCCTCTGGGATTCGAGGGGCGGATACCTTTCGTCGTTCGGAACCGTAGGCCGGGGTCCCGGGGAATTCACGGTGCGCGGCATGATGGACCTTTTTGTCGACCGCCGGGACAACCTGCACGTGATGGACGGCGGCTTCATCTGGTCCGTGTTCTCTCCCGAACACGAGTTCCTGAGGAGCACGTCAGCCTATTCGATAACGGGGTTTGAGGTGAGCACGGTCATGCTCGACGACGGGAACGTTCTGACCAGCGAGTCGGCGCGCGACCAGTCACGCTACTTCCGCATCGTGGATACGAATGGCGCGGTTTGGCGAACTTTCGCAGCGGTGGATGGCGGGTTCGAGTGGGGCTTGCGGCCGCTGGCGTACGCCGGTGGCGATACTTTCTGGGCAGCTCCGCCCATCGAAGGTGGGGACGCCTACATCCTTGAGGAGTGGGGTGTCGACGGGGAATTGTGCCGAACCCTGCGGCGCGAGGCACCGTGGTACCGCTGGGCTGGATACGGCGAGATATCTCCCGCGGTCAGTCGACTCCATGTGACCAGCGATGGCCTGTTGTACGTGCTGGTGCGCCGCCCGACCGAGGCCTATCGAACCGAATTCGAGCGGGCCAGGCGAAGGGGCGAGTTCGTTGCGAGGGAGGCGCGGGACGGACTGACCGATGTCCTGTTCGAGGTGATCGACGCGAGGTCCGGCGAGCTGCTTGCCTCGGATCTCCATCCGGCAACCCAGGCGCGACAGTTCGTCCCCAGGGCACTTTTCCGAGGCTCGCTGACGGGATACCGGTACAAGGAAAGCGACGATGGCCTGCCGTTCGTCGAAATCGTCACGCTGGAGCTGGTACCGCGGTGAAGCGCGCCTACCATCGCAAGCCCGGGGTGTCGATGAGACGTGAGACCGCTGTGCTCACCGTGGTGGGACAGTGCGGGTTGGTCCTGTCGTCGTTCGGTTGTTTGAGCCCCGGCCCGGAGGCGGACGCGGAAGCGGCGGATGTCGCGAAGGCGCCCCTGGGCTGGGGCGGGCCGGTGGACGCCAAGGAGATTCGGGTGTGGTCGCGGGAGAGCCTGGACGCGGCCCCCCGGTGGCGTGTTGCTCCGGAACCCGACTATGCAATGGTTCTCGATTCAGTGGAGCAGATAATCGGGGAGCATGTGATCAGGGTGCAGCGGTTCGTGGCGGAAGGCGCGTTCCTCCCAGAAGGCAGAGTCGCTCTCCTGTCCCGGACAGGGTCAAGACCGGAGTCTCCGCTCCTGTACCTTATCGATCGGAAGAGAGGCGATGCGATCGGAATTGGGCCCCCTGAAGGTGAAGCCGGTGAGTCGCTGGACTGGGACTCCTTCGAAATGGCGGTCACTGTTAATCAGAGGTTCGTTCTCGTGGGGTACAACGCCGACTACAGAGTGAGACGGACCGGACTCGATGTATGGTATGTGCATCGTGACGGACGGTTCACTGAGCCACCGTCGTATGTCGAAGTCGAAGGCGGACTGCTCGGGACCTTTGCGGATGGATCACTGGCCATGTGGACCAGCCCGGAGCTCGGCGACACCACAATCGTCACCCGGATTGTCGCGGCGCGGGTGACGGACGGTCCGTCCCGCGTTGCAGAAGGCCGGCAAGCCGAAGTGCTCTTCACCACGGCGAATCCCAGGGATCCGGATCGATATGACACTCTAGCAAACTGGACTTCCCACCCGGCGCGCGTAACCGTCGTTGCCGGAGACACGATTTGGGTCATTCCCACCGAGCGACCCGAGCTCCTGGCCGTACACCGCTCTGGAGCCGTCGCACTCAAGGTTGAGTGGGAGGCGGGGGACCGCTCCGTACCAGCCGAGGCACCATCGGATTTCTGGAAGGGAGCGGAGCGGTTCCCGGCGGCCGCGGAACTCCAACTCGGAGCTGACGGCTTGCTCTACGTTCGGCGCTGGGAAGTCATTGACGGCCGGTATCCGAACCTGGGTCTGGAGTGGCTGGTCTTCACGCAAGCCGGGGACCTGATCGCTCGGCTCGATATGCTCCCGCACTGGTGGTCGGCGCAGATCCTCGAGTTCGGGCATGAGGAGGTGTTGGTGGTGGTGAGTGACGATGGCGCCCCGCACGAGGTCCGCATTCACGCCATCGAGCGACAATAGCTACCACCGCCCCCCCGCCATCACCACCACGAGCGGCCGCAATGTGTGCAGCACCTTCACCGTATCGCCCTGCGCGGCCAGCACATCGGTGAGCCGGCGGTAGACGTGCGGACTCTCATCCACCCCCCCACCCCGCAGCACCACCCCCCGCTCCTCCACCCACCGCCGCATCATCGCGCGGCTCACCTTCCCGCGCTTCAACACCTTTCCCGTGCGGCGGTGCCGCTTGCCCAGCGCGGCGGTGCGGCTCATCACACGGCCCGCGCCGTGCACGGTGGAGTAGAGCGCGCGGGCCTGCAGCGCGGCCGTGTCCGGGTCGGCCGTCGCGGCGCCGGTCCCCTCCAGGATCACCGCGTCGTCGCCCATTGACCCGCCCACGAAACCCTTCTGTCCCGGGAACGCCGGCGTCGCTCCCTTGCGCACCACCACGAAAGTGCGCCCGAAGTGCTCCTCCTCCCACGCGAAGTTGTGGTGGTTGTGGACGAGTTCGACCTCGCGCCCGCCGACGATCTCGACCGCCTTCCGCACCGCCCACTCCCGCCCCGCGTAGGCGTATCGCCCCGCCAGCTTCATCAGCGCCCAGTAGTCGTGGCCCGCGGGCGCGTCCAGGTCGAAGATGACCTCCGCTTCGGGCACGCGCTGACCCCACCGGGCGCCCTGCCCGATCGCCAGAAACGACGAGGCTACCGTGTGGCCGAAACCGCGCGAGCCGAAGTGGACGCCCACCCAGAGCCGGTCCCGCTCGTCGGCGAAGACGTCCACGTAGTGATTGCCGGAGCCGACCGTGCCGAGCTGTGCCCTGGCCTTGTTCCGCAGCTTGCCGCGGTGCTGCGCCGGCACCGCATCCCACGCCGAGTCGTCGAAAAGCGGGTGGTCCCTCGGCGCGTCGCCCGACCGGTTGATCCCGCCGACGCCAAAGGAGAGCGCGTGCTGCAACTCGTCAGCGATGTCCACGAGTCTGCGGTGGAGCCTACCGTCCCGCCGCCCATCCGGCCCCATCGTACCGCTCGCCGGGCCGCCCGGCCCCACCACCCCAC
>VXLT01000173.1 GCA_009841475.1 Gemmatimonadota bacterium | reverse complement strand
ATATACACGCGTAAGATGGTCGGCTGCGTCTGATGTTTATATCAGACAGTCACCCACCCGCGCGCCTTCGGGTCCTTCACGAAGAAGATCCGCGACCTGGTGCTGGACGAACAGCTCCTCACCCTGCCCTTCACGGTGCGATCCATGACCGGGCTCGCCGCCGACTTCCTGAGCTGGTCCGAACGGGGCTACCTGAGCGAAGGCCGGATCGCCGACATCACCGTACTGGACCTGGAGGCCGTCGAGGACATGGCCACGTACGAGAACCCGCACCAATACTCGCACGGGACGGTACACGTCCTCGTGAACGGCGAGTTCGCCATCCGGGACGGCGAAGCCACGATGGCGCTCGCGGGGCGTTCGCTGGTGCGTGGAGGGGCGGCGTTCGATGGGGGGTAGCGGGCGCGGCGCTCCTTCCGAACCGGTGCTCTCCACGCGCGATGGCGCCCTCCTCACCCTGACGCTCAATCGCCCCCACCGCCTCAACGCGGTGAGTCTGCCGCTCTACGAACGGCTGGCCGCCGAACTGGAGCGCGGTGAAGCCGACCGCGGCATCCGCTGCATGATCCTCACCGGGAGCGGCCGCGCCTTCTGCGCCGGCGCCGACCTGAAGGCGCACCGGGATCGTCCCCAGTCGCCCGGCGAGCGCCGCCGCTACATCGAGGCGGCCCAGCGCGCCAACCGCCTCATCCAGACGATCGGCACGCCTGTGGTCGCTGCGGTGAACGGCCACGCGATCGGCGCGGGGCTGGAGCTCGCCCTGTCGGCCGACTTCGCCATCGTGGCCGAAGACGCGAAGCTGCGGCTCCCGGAGGTCGCGCTCGGCACCTTCGTCGGCGGCGGCGTGGTGTACACCCTCGCCGAGCGGGTCGGCGTTCTCAAGGCCCGCGAGATCGTCTGCCTGGGCGATTTCTTCTCGGGTGCCGAGGCGGCGGCGATGGGCGTCGTCAGCCGGGCCGTCCCCGCGACCGAAGTCCTCGCGGAAGCCACCCGTCTCGCGCGCCGCCTGACCCGCCGCGCCCCGATCTCCCTTGCCGCGGCCAAGCGGCTGATCGGGCCGGCGGCGCGGCTGTCCCGGGAAGAAGCGCTGGAGCGGGAACACGCGGCCCTGGAGCAGATCTTCGGCACCGCCGACTGGCGAGAAGGGCTGGCCGCCTTTCACGAGAAGCGATCGCCCCGGTACAGGGGCGAATGAAGGGCCTGGATCGTGACTCTGAAGCGGATCTTCGAGCCCCGATCGATCGCGGTCGTGGGCGCCAGCGCTACCCCCGGCAAGCGCGGCCACCAGATCCTTCGCGCCCTCGGCGAGTCCGGGTATGCGGGCGCCGTGTACGCGGTCAACCGGGGCGGCGGCAGCATCCTCCGCCGGCCGGTCCACATGTCGGTGGCGGAGCTGCCGGAAGCCGCGGATCTCGCGGTGCTCTGCACGCCGGCGGCGACCGCACCGGCCCTCGTGCGTGCATGCGGGGAGCGCGGCGTGGCGGGCGCGGTGGTGCTGGCGGTGGGCTTCGGCGAGTCGGGCGACGAGGGAGCGGTGCTCGAGGCCCGGTTGCGGGAGGCCGGCCGTGTGCACGGCGTCCGCATCATCGGGCCGAACACTTCCGGGCTCATGAACCTGCCGAACGGCGTCAACCTGATCGGGGCCCGGGGGGTGCGTGCGGGGGGAATCGCCCTGCTGGTCCAGTCCGGGAACATTGCGCTCGACCTGATGACCCGGGTCACCAGGCAATCCCGGATGGGGATCTCGATCTGCTGCGGCCTCGGCAACGAGGTCGACGTGGGCTTTGGCGAGGTGCTGGAGTACCTTGGCAACCACGATGAGACCCGGGTAGTCATTGTTCACATCGAGGGGTGCAGGGACGCGCGGGCGCTGCTGCACGCCGCCGCCCGGGTCACGCCTCGGAAGCCCGTCGTGGCGATCAAGTCGGGAAGGACCACGGCCGGCGCGCACGCGGCCCTCTCACACACGGGAGCGTTGGCCGGCCCCTACGACCGGCTGCGTGCCGGACTCGCCCAGGCCGGCGTCGTCGAGGTCCGGAGAACCGACGAGCTGCTGGCCGTGGCACAGACGCTGGCGTCGCAGCCGCCGAGCCCGCCGCCGGTCCAGCGAGCACGCTCCGGTCCACCACGGTCCAGGCCAACGCGGTCCAGGCCGACACCCTCCCGCTCACCTGGACCCGGCGTCACCATTCTCTCGGACGGCGGCGGCCAGAGCACGCTGGCGGTGGACGCGTTGCAGGAGATGGGGGTGCCTCTGGCGGAGTTGGCGCCGGCGACCTCGTCCGCGCTGCGTGCGCTCCTGGGGCCGGCTGCGGCCGTGCGCACCCCGGTGGACGTTGCGGGCGCCGCCGACGCCGACCCGGGAGCTTTCGCACGCGCGCTGGAGGTGCTCGCGGCGGATCCGGGTGTGGGCGTCGTGCTGCTGGTGGGCCTGTTCGGCGGCTACGCGATCCGTTTCTCGGAAGAGCTCGCAGGGAGCGAAGCCGGGGCGGCCCGCGCGATGGCGGCGACGATGAGAGCGCAGGGCAAGGGGTTGGTGGTGCACTCGCAGTATGCCTCGCACGCGAGCGCGCCGCTGGACGAGTTGCGCGGCGCGCGCGCCCCCGTAATCGGTTCGCTGGAAGTGGCGTGCCGGGCGGCGGCCGAGCTGCAACGCCGAGGGGAGCGGCTGGCGGCCTCGGCGCGGCGGTGGCGGCCCGAGGAGCCGGTGCGCATCGCCACATCATCGCATCACGTCATCAGCCGTGCGCGCGCCGAGGGGAGGACGACGCTCGACGAGATGGAGGCGCGCGCGCTCCTCGCCGAAGCCGGGCTCTCCTTCCCTCCCGCCGAGGTCGTTCGCTCGGTGGACGAAGCGGGGGCAGCTGCGAAGCGAGCCGGCTGTCCGGTCGCGATCAAGCTCCTGTCGCAGCAAATCACCCACAAGTCGGATGCCGGAGGCGTGGTGCTGGATGTAGGCACCGGTGACGAGGCCCGGACAGCCTTTGAGCGCATCGCCGCGAACGCGTCCGCGTACGCCCGGGACCACGGGCTGCCCGAGGAGGACAATGCCGCAACCGTGTCCCCGATGCTCGCGCCGCCGGTCGCCGAACTGCTGGTCGGTGCGTGCCGCGATCCCCAACTCGGACCCGTGCTGACCATCGGCGCCGGGGGGATCCGGGTCGAGGTGCTGCGCGACGTGGCGCACCGTGTCCTTCCGGCGGACGGACGTGAGGTGGAGGCCGCGATCGGGGAGCTGAAGGTGAGCGCGGTGCTTGCCGGGGGGCGCGGGGGGCGTGCCGCGAGGCCCGGGGCGATCGTGGAGGCGGCCGCGGCGGTCGCCGAGTGCGTGATGCGTTGGCCGGAAGTGGCGGAGGTCGAGGTCAACCCGCTGTTCGTGTACGAGGACCGTGCCGTGCCGGTGGACGCGCGATTGGTGCTGGGGCCGCCGCCGCAACCAACCGGGTGTTGATTACGTCCGTTTGGTGAGACCGCGCGCGGTCGTGGCCGGGCGCTTCATCCACGTCTCTGGCCAGGAATCCAAGTCACAGGAGACCTTCATGTCCCATCCGCATCCCCTGTCCAACTGCCGCACAGGCCATCGCGACCGCCCACGCGGCCCGGTCTCCACCTGCCACCTCCTCCTTCCGGCCGTCGCGCTTGCCGCCATCCTCACCGCCGCATGCGACTCGGCCGCGCGGAGCCCCGGCCCCGCCACCACCGTCAGCGGCGGCGTCCAGGTCGTTACCAGCGACCCGTTCAGCTCCGACGCGATCTGCAGGGCCGACCCGGAACCGATGCTGACCATTGGCGACGAGTCCGGCAACGACGAGAATCTGTGGTTCAGCACAATCCGGGGGCTGGGGCTCCTGTCGGACGGCTCTGTCGCCGCAATCGACCGGTCCAGCGAGGAAATCCGGGTCTTTGGCCCCGATGGCCGTCACCTCGTATCCATGGGCCGTGCAGGCGAGGGCCCCGGCGAGTTCAGAAGCGCCTGGCTGCTCTGGGTCCTCCCCGGAGACACGCTGTGGGTCGGCGACTACCGCCCCTGGCGCTACAACGTCTTCACGCGGGACGGCCAGTTCGTGCGGGCGGTGCAGATGACGCCGGTCTATCCCAACCCGTCGCGCGCCGGAGGAGTGCTGCGCAACGGCATTTCGGTCAATACCAGCACCACATACCTTGCGCGCAGCAATTTCACGGTTCCCGACACGCTCGTTGTGGAAGCGCACGACACCAACGGGCAGCTGGTCGCCACGGTCGCTCGTGTCCCGAACAGGGTCGAGGGGATGACGGCCAAGTCCGAGCTCGCGAATCTGACGCTCACGCCGCTCTTCTCCGCCTCGGCGACGGCTGATGCGATCGGAAGCACCGTCGCAATTGGCCACGGCCGCGACCCCGAAGTGCGCCTGTTCGACGCCGAATTGAGACTTCGGCGAATCGTGCGGTGGTCCGAACCCTCGAGACACGTCACCTCCGCCGACGTGAACACATGGCGCGACAGCTATGTCGCGAGCCGGGGAGGACGCGATTCCGGGCAGTGGGGCCCGCTGCACGAGGCGACAGTGGACATCGACAGGCCCGTGGCCGACGTGTTCCCCGCGTTCAGTTCATTTATGCTGGGCACGGACGGCCGGCTGTGGGTCGCCCCCTACCGCAGGCCCGGGCAGGAGCCGCGGAGGTGGATGGCGTTCGAGCCCGACGGGACCTTCTCGTGCCACCTGGAGCGGGTGCCGATGGGGATTAGCGAGATCGGCGCCGACTACGTGCTTGGAGTCCAGTCGGACGAACTCGGGGTGCAGACGGTGGCGATGTACCGTCTCGGCAGGCCGGAGCCGGGGAGTCCGTGAACACCCCTCTTCAGCTCTCGTCGCTCGGCGCAGCCGCGGACCCGGATCCGTGGACTAACCGCTCCCGGGCGCCAGCGCCACCTTGATCGCCTCGCTTCGCCGGTGATCATAGGCCGCCCTGAGCGCATCGCGGTACTGCTTCAGCGGAAAGATGTGCGTCACCAGATCGGCGAGCGCGCCCGGTCCGGCTGCCATGCGCTCCAACACGATCTCGAAGGTATGCTGCGCTCGCCCGTTCCAGCGCTCGGTCCCGTACCCCACGAACCCCTCGATTCGCAGCTCGCGCGCCCACAGGAAGGTCAGGTCGAGCTTGCGAAGCTGTCCCGCACACCCCAGCACCACCACCCGCCCGCGCGGCGACGCGTACCGTAACGCCTGGGAAACGCTGGCACGGCTGCCCACACAGTCGAAGACCACTTCGAAGCCGCCACCCGCGTATACCTCGTCACCCACCACCGGCATGTAGGCGCTCGCACCGGTATCGATCAGCGCCTGGCGGGCCTCATCTCCCGGCGCGACCGTTTCGTTCGCGCCCAGCGACTCGGCGAGCGCCACCTCGTGCGGGCGCTTCACCTGCGCGACCACGCGCCCGCCGTAGCCCAGCGTCCGCAGGGCCCACACCGTTGCGAAGGCGATCGCGCCGCTGCCGATCACCAGAACCGGTCCCCGGGCCTGAAACGCGCGACTCCCCAGGACCCCATGCACCCCGATCGAGAGCGGCTCGGCTAGCACCGCCACCCGATCAGGGATCGCGTCCGGGACCGGGAAGACCTGGCGCCGGTGCGCGATCATCTGCTCCCCCCATCCCCCCGGAAGATCCCTGTGGTACCCGATCGTGGACCCGGGAGCCAGGCCCTCGCGATCCGAGCCTGCCGGCCCCTGCTCCGCGGCCTTTTCGCAGGTCGCATGCCTACCCGCCGCGCAGGATCGACACCATGCCCCCGCTCCCCAGCCCCGGGCTTCGCAATGGAGCATCGGGTCGACCACAACCCTGTCTCCTACCTCCACATGGGTCACACCCGGCCCAGCCTCGACCACCCGGCCCAGGATCTCGTGCCCCAGCACCGCCGGGAACGATCCGAACGGCTCCATCGCCGGACTGGACCGGTACGAGATGTTACCGAGGTCGCTGCCGCAGATGCCGCACAGGTCGACTTCGATACGCACCCAGTCGGCCCCCGGCATCGAGGGCGGAGTCCGTTCGGCGAGACGCAGCTGCGAAGCCCGCCCGTAGATGAAGGCGTCGCTGATCCGCCCCAGGCTCCTGGCCAGGACATACCCCGGGATCGTGACGTTGAATTCGACGGCTTTCAAGGGCCTTCCGTTTCTGCGGGGCCGGGTGGAATGTGGTAAAGTACCAAAATGAAGACTGCCATCATCGCCGGTTGGCGGACACCCTTCGTCAGATCCGGCACCCACTTCAGCCGGCTCACGGCGATCGATCTGGGGCGCCATGCGGTCAACGAGCTGCTCGCCCGGACCGAGGTTCCCCCCGATGCCGTCGACCACCTCGTCTTCGGCACCGTCGTGCACGACCCGCAGGCGCCGAACATTGCGCGCGAAGTAGGGCTCTCGACACTCCCGCCGAATGTCCCAGCAGTGACCGTGTCGCGCGCATGCGCGTCCGCCAACCAGGCGATCTCCGACGGCGTCAACCTGATCGAGAGCGGCAACGCCGGCGCGGTCGTGGCCGGCGGGGCCGAGTGCCTCTCCCGAATCCCCATTCTGGTGTCCGACCGCCTGTCGCGCACCCTCGTCGCAGCCTCCCGCGCGAAGTCGCTGGGCGCACGCATCCGCACCTTCGCGCGCACCCGCCCCAAGGACCTGGTGCCCGTGGCCCCTGCGATCGCCGAGTACTCAACCGGGGAGACGATGGGCCAGGCCGCCGAGCGCATGGCCAAGGAGAACGGGATCAGCCGCGAAGACCAGGACCGCTGGGCGCTGGGGTCGCACATGAAGGCCCACGCCGGGACGGAGGACGGCCGCACCACCGCCGAGATCGCCCCGCTCTACGTGCCGCCGGAGTACAGGATGACCGTGGAGAAGGACAACGGGATCCGTGCCGACACGTCCATGGCGGCGCTGTCCGGGCTGCGCCCCGTCTTCGACCGGGAGTTCGGCTCGGTGACCGCGGGGAACTCGTCGCCTCTAACCGATGGTGCGTCGGCCGTGCTGCTCATGTCGCCCGGGCGGGCGAAGGATCTCGGACTGGAACCGCTGGGGTACGTCCGCTCCTACGCCATCACGGCGCTGGACCCCGCCGCCCAGCTCCTTCAGGGACCCGCCTACGCCGCCCCGCTCGCCCTTGACCGCGCAGGCCTCACCATGGCCGACATCGACCTGCTGGAAATGCACGAGGCCTTCTCGGCCCAAGTGCTGTCGAACCTGCAGGCTTGGGACTCGGACCGGTTCTGCCGCGAGGAACTGGGCCGCGCCGGGAAGGTGGGCCACCCGGATCCCGAAGTGATCAACGTGATGGGCGGCTCGATCGCCATCGGGCACCCGTTCGGTGCAACCGGGGGCCGTCTGACGACGACGCTCCTCAACGAACTGGGCCGGAGGGACGGTCAGTTCGGCCTGATCACCGTGTGCGCGGCCGGCGGAATGGGATTCGCTATGGTGCTGGAGCGCGGGTAGGGGCTGGCGAGGGGCCGCCCCAGCGTTGGACGAGCCCGCTCGAATGCCGGGAGGGGTTGTCCCCGGGCCGCTTGGCTTAGCGAGTCGCCCGCTTCGCAGCCTTCCCGAAAAAGGAAACGTCAACCACGTAGACGTGGAAACCGGACGAGGAATGATTGGACGAGAAAGCGATCGTGCGGCCATCCGGGGACCACGCGTGATCTCCGAAGACAGTACCGGCAGTGCTCGTCAGCGTGGCCTCGCCGCTCCCGTCCGCATTCACCACGTGGATCTCCGTGTTGTTGCGGTCTGCGGAGGTGAAGGCGATTCGAGTGCCGTCAGGGGACCACCGGGGGACACTGCCATAAACGTACTCGGGGTTGTTCGTCACGTTGGTCGCGCCGCTCCCGTCCGCGTTAATCACCTGGATGTCGGCGGAGAATGGGATGCCGGACCTGAACGCGATGCGGCCGCCGTCTGGAGACCACGCGGGCCATAAATCCAGGGCAGGGTTGTTTGTCAGGTTGGTCACGCCGCTCCCGTCCGCGTTCATCACGTAGATGTCGATGTCGTCGCCGCGCCGGGACGTGAACGTGATACGGCTGCCGTCGGGCGACCATGCGGGCCAATCATCCCTACCGTGGCTGTTCGACAGGTTGGTCGTGCCGCTCCCGTCCGCATTCATCACGTAGATTTCGATGTCGTCGTCGCGGTCGGACACGAAGGCGATTCGGGTGCCATCGGGAGACCATGCAGGATATACATCCCAATCGGCGTTGTTCGTCAGGTTGGCCTCGCCGCTCCCGTCCGCATTCACTACGTAGATCTCGAAGTCGCGGGTCGTGAAGACGATTCGAGTGCCGTCAGGGGACCACGCAGGTGGCGCAACCGCACTTATCGACTTCGTCAGCCGTTTGACGCCACTACCGTCCGCGTTCATCACGAAGATCGAGCCGTCACCGGTGTCGCCGGTTTCGGGGACCCGCCCCAAGAACGCGATTCGGGTGCCGTCGGGGGACCACGCAGGCATCAAACCGTGGCGGTCCGTCAGTCGCACGATTCCCGGGACGATCACCCCGAACGACACCGTCGCCGACAGCCCGCCCGGATCCCTTGCCGTAACCGTCACCGTCGCCGTGCCTCCACGTACCCCGGTCACCGTCACCACGCGCCCGCGCACCGTCACGGTCGCCACCGTCCCGTCCGAGGTACGCGACGCCAGAGATACACCGTCGCCGTTCTCGTCGTTGAAGCACACCCGCACACTCACCGCCCCCCCGACAGGAACCACCTGATCCGCAACTGCGCCGCACAACTCGGGCGCCAGGGGGTTCTCGCACGCGCTGGAAAGCGCCGCGATGAGAACCGCCACTGCCAACAGCTCGCGGAAGCACCCCCGTGAGCACCGCGAGCGGCGGCACGCCGTGTAGGCAAGACGCGCGCGAGTGCGCAAACGAATGCTATCCCGCATTTTTCACCTCCTGTTTGATTCGGGCCCTGGCAAGAAGATTGTGGGTCGGCGCGTTCTGCCGGTCAAGTCCTGCCGACTCGCGGCGACCGACCTGAAAACGGGAACGTTCATGACGTAGATCTCCGGGTTGCCGTCGCGGTCGGACACGAAGGCGATTCGGGTGCCGTCTGGGGACCACGCAGGAGCGGAGTCGTCATCGGCGTTGACGGTCAGGTTGATCACCTCGGTCCCGTCCGCGAGCATCACGTAGATGTCGCGATCGCCGTCGCGGTCGGACACGAAAGCGATCCTGTGACCATCGGGGGACCACGCGGGGGCTGAATCGTTCTCGTCGTTGTCCGTCAGGTTGGTCGGACCGGTCCCTTGCAGGCTCATCACGTAGATATCAGGATCGCCGCCGCGGTCGGACACGAAAGCGATCCTGTAACTATCGGGAGCCCACGTGGGAGCATAATCGTTGTCGGCGTTGTCCGTCCGCTGCGACACGCCGCTGCCGTCCGCGTTCATCAGGTAGACCTCGGCGTCGTCGTCGCTGGTCATGTGAGGGGCGAGCTGGAAAGCGATCCTGCGTCCATCGGGGGACCACGCGGGGTTGTGGGCATCGCCAAGGTCGTTCAGGCGCGTCGGTCCGGTTCCGTCCGCGTCCATCGCCAGGATGAACCTGGGGGAAGAGGGGAGTACGCTCCTGGAGCTGAAAGCGATTCTGCGGCCATCCGGCGACCACGCGGGGCTGAAGTCATCATCGTTGGCAGAGTTCGTCCGGCGCGCCACGCCGCTTCCGTCCGCGTTCATCACGTAGATCTCGAAGTTGATGTCGCGGTTGGACTCGAAGGCGATTTGCGCGCCGTCGGGGGACCACGCAGGAGAACCATCGGCAACGGAGTTGTCCGTCAGCCGCACAATTCCGTACCCGGTAGTGGTGATCGTGATCCTGACAGCGTCCGAACAGTTGTTTTCCGTATCCTGCTCGCCGGTTACCGCGTCGATGCACATTCCTATGAACACGACGGTGCCCGGCAGCGCACGGTTCGAAAAACTGAACCGCCTCAGGATTGTCGTGGTCGCCAACGGGGCAAGGGCCTCGATCCTGATGTGTTCGCTGATCGCGGGGTCGGCCGGGTCGATGGTCCCATCGTTTGACTGGTGGACCCTCGAGACCGCCGGTGGCGAGGGCGCGGATCCCGCATTGCGGATCGTGAAATTGACGGTGATTCCGGCCCCGGGTACCGCCCTGATCGTCGCCGGATCCACGTCGCTGAAATACAGGTCAGGGGTGCCGGGCGCCGTCACCGTCACATCGAACGACTGCGTGGCCTCAAGGCCCTCGGGATCCCGCGCGGTGACCGTCACGGTCGCCGTACCCACACTGACCGCCGCCGCCGTCACCGTACTGCCCGACACGGATACCGTCGCAATCGTCTCGTCCGACGACGAGGCGTGGTAGCTCAGCGGCTGCCCATCCGGCTCCTCGAAGCTCGCCGACAGGTCCACCGACGCCGTCTTGCCGACCTCCACCGTCCGCGCCGAAATCGTGTCGGCCGCCTGCGGAGCCCGGTTCGGGACCATCACCGAGAACGACACCGTCCCCGACAGCCCACCCGGATCCGTTGCCGTCACCGTCACCGTCGCCGTGCCGGGACTCACCGCAGTCACCGTCACCGCGCTCCCTCTCGCCTCCGCGGTCGCCACCACCGGGTCGGACGACGAAGCCGACAGCGACACCCCATCGCCGTTCTCGTCGTTGAAGCACACCGGCACGCTCGCCGACTCCCCAACGTGGACAGTCTGTTGCGGAATCGGGCCGCAAGACTCTGGCGCCAGGGGGTTCTCGCAGGCGCCCGCAAGCACCGTAAAGAGCAAGACCTTCGCCAAGACTGCCGTGCGCCGGCGTCGGGTGGGGCCGCTGGCCACTCTTGAGTAGATCTGCCCGCCGCCATTGAGCTTGACGGCAGCTGCCTGATCGCGTGTCGCCATTTCAGCCTCCGGCAAGATCCCCGAGGGCGCGCCACACCTGGATGGGCCAGCGCGGTGGGACCCGCACTCGTCCGGGCCGGTCGCGCCGATTGAGACAGGCCCCATCAAAGGAATACGTTTCTCGGTGAGGGTTCATTACCGGCGATGCGCGTGTTCCAGGTTTCCAGCGATCAGGACGAAGTCCGGCCGTTGGCGATCTCGCTAGTCCACGCGGGGAGTGGCTGGCCGCGGTTGTCAACCTGGAACCGGCGGGCGAACGATGTCCAGGCGCACGACGTAGTCCACGTCCAGTTCATCGTCGTCGGTCGCGTAGATTGCGCTGTCGGTGATCGACCTGATCCACATCCCTTCAACGCCCGGCGGAAGCTCCGGCTGTCCCAGGTATCTCGAATTCGCCCAGGCCCTCGCCCGACCGTCCGACAGTACGAATTCGCCGTTCCCATCGGTGAGGAGGCCCCTCATCGTCGGCCATCCGGAGCGCATCGAGCGTATCGAAAACGTCGACATCGTTGCCGCCCTTCCCGTCGTGGCGCCTATTCGCCCGTCGCCCTCACCCGCATCGCCGTCTGGATCGCGCCCGCCAGCCTCTGCGGGTATTCCGATCCCACGTAGATCTGCCTGCCGCTCTTCAGAGTGACGGCCACCGCCTGGTTCCCCCTGATCGTCCAGGCGGTTCGACGGGGCCTGGGCCGGATTCCCCAGCCGCCGAACTCGACGAGCGGGCGGTAGGTGAGGCCGCGCACGGATTCGATTTCGGAGAAACGGATGCGCTTGCGGATCAGGTGGACCGGACCGAACGCGATGAAGATGTGATCGGCGCGAACCTCGACATCCAGGCGAATGAACGCCACGGTCAGGGACATGACGAGCAGCAGTGCCACACTGATGCCCGCCAGCGCGAGGACCGCGGACTGGGACATCCCCTCGCCGGACCGGCCGGTGATCTCCACCATTCTCATCACGGAAGTGATCGTCCCGATCACACCCGCGAGACATGCGCCCCATACGAGCGCGATCGCCCACAGCGGCGCCCACGTTTGTTCGCGGTAGTGCACTCCGTCGCTACGCATTCCACCGCTGCGGTTCGTCATTTCAGCCTCCGGCCAGTTCCCCGAGCGCGCGCCGGACCTGGACGGGAACCATCGCCCGGCGCCACTCGGCATCCACGATAATGTTGTCCAGGGGGCGGCACTGCGCCCGGGCCCGATCCGCCAGCGCCTCGATCACCTCCGGGCCGAGCTGTTCGCCCATCGCGATCTCGTCCCAACCGGCCAGCACCCGCGGCCTGGCGCCCAGCGCCGACACGACGCCGGTGAGCCCGGCCACCGTCCCGTCCTGCCTGAAGTCGCCCACCACCGCCACGGACAGCAGCGGGAAGTCGATGGAGTTGCGCTGACGCAGCTTGCGGTAGGTGCTTCTGCGGTGCAGACCGTCCCCGTTCGGCCCGAGTCGGTCGCTGGCCGGGGCACCCCGCCACCCATTTGAGACAGGCCCCATTAAGGGAATACGAATCTCGGTGAGGATTTCATCACTCGCCCGGCGCGTGTTCCAGATCCCGTCGGTTATGAAGAAGTCGCCAGCGGCGAGCTCGCGGGTGCCGGTGGGGCCGGCCAGCGTGAAGGTGGCGCCGAACGCGATCAGGTTCGGGGGCGTGTCGGCCGAGTGGGCCGCGACGCATTTGCGACCGACCTTGGTGACGTGGCAGACGTCTCCGTCCTTCTTGAGGCAGTAACCCAGCGCGCCCCGCCAGAACTCGGTCTGGTTGTAGTAGGTGCAGCGCGTGTCGAGGCAGACGTTGCCGCCGATGGTCCCCATGTTGCGAAGCTGCGGGCCGGCGACGAGGCCGGCGGCAGTGGCGAGTCCGGTGAAGTGGCGGCGGACGAGGCGGTTGGCGGAGATGTCGTGCAGGGTCTCGAGGGCGCCGATGCGGAGGGTGTGGGCAGATGTGCCGTCGCCGGATGCAGGGCTGCCGGATGATGCGTTGCCGCCTCCGGTCGTGCCGCGGTCGCCGACGACCTCGATCCCGCGCATGCTTGCGATGCCGTTCAGCGAGACGATGTGCGTGGGGGTGAAGAGGCGGTGCTTCATGTTCGGCATCAGGTCGGTGCCGCCGGCGATGGGCATGGCGTCGGGGCCGTGCCCGTGGAGGAGCGACACCGCCTCTTCCACGGTGCGGGGGCGGTGGTATTGGAAGGGGGGAAGCCGCAGCATGCCGTTACCGGGCCGGGGGCAGGGGCCGCGCGACCATGATCCCGTCCTGGCCGTCGATGCGCCGGATCCGGTCGGCGAGCGAGTCCTCGCTGAGCTGGACGTGGGAGCCGACCAGCGGCGCGTGCAGAAGGCGCAGCACGCCGCCGCGCCGGACCGCGATGCCGGTGTGCGCGATGTCGAGGCCGGGCACCGTGCTGGTCGCCGCGATGATGTCCCCGTCCTGGATGAGGTGTTCCCGGGCGGGGATGTCGGGGGCGGGGATGTAGTGG
>VXLT01000092.1 GCA_009841475.1 Gemmatimonadota bacterium | reverse complement strand
TTTTTTAAAACTAACGGCGCCCCCCTACATATACACGCTTATGATCGGCGGCCGCTTCATTTGTGTATACCCCCCCGGGGCGGGCGGGGGGCGGGGCCGGCGGCACCCGCTCGCGTTTACGTCTTCGAGCGGGCGGGGTCCACGTGGACCGCCGCAGGCATGCTTGCGCCGGAGGGACTGCCCGAAGGGGTGAGATTAGGGGGGGTGGCGACCAGCGGGGACCTGGCGGCCGTCGCGGCCGTCGTTCCGCCGCGCCGGGGGCCGGACAACACCATCATTCGCAATGACGGGATGGTCGTGGTGTTCCGCAACCAGGGCGGCGAATGGGTGCAGGAGGCCGTGCTGAAGTCGCCGCGCGCGGACCAGATCACCGGTTTCGGGGGCGCCCTGGGGTTCGCCGCCGGGATGCTGGTGGTGGGGGCGCCGGAGACGGACTCGCTGGCCGGTGCTGCGTTCGTGTACGTGCCGGGTGAGGGGGGCGGATGGGCGATGACGGGCGAACTGTCCAGCGGCGACGGCGCGGGGTCGTTCTTTGGTGCGGCGGTGCTGGCGGCCGGAGACCACATCCTGGTGGCCACGGGGCGCCCGCCGCAGCAGCCCGGTCAGATCTTGGCCTTTGCTCGCGATGGAGACGGATGGAGCGAGAGCGGCCGGCTGAGGGCCTTCGACGGCTCCGCGGGCGACCAGTTCGGCGCGGCGATGACTTCGGACGGGAGCACCCTGTGGGTCGGTGCGCCTGGGGCCGGGGGTGGCAGAGGCGCGATCTACGAGTTCGCGATGGACGGCGGTGGCTGGGGCTCGGTCAACAGGCTCGGCGGGCATCGCCAGCTGGGCGAGTGGATGGGAATGCTGCTGGCCCATGGTGACGGCATGCTGGTTTCCGGGATGCCGCGCGACGACTACGGGCTCGGCACCGCGACGATCTTCAGCGGAGGCTCCGGCGGCTGGTCCGAGGGCTACACCGTGTTCCAGGAGGCGGAGGGGATCGAGCCCGTGCTCGGCGACCAGGTCGACTGCGCCGATGGCGAGGCGCATGTGTTCGGGTGCAGCGACGTGGATCTGGTGTCGTTCATCCCGTCGAAGGACATGGGAGGCAACCGTGGAGCGCGTGTCAACGACATCTGGGGCTGGACCGACCCTGTGACGAACCGCGACTACGCGATCGTGGGCCGCACGGACGGCACCTCCTTCGTGGACGTGACTGACCCACCCAACCCTGTGGTCGTCGGCAACCTGCCCAAGCCGGACTGGGCACCGGGCTCCACCTGGCGGGACATGAAGGTCTACATGAACCACGTCTTCGTGGTGTCGGATGGTGCCGCCAACCACGGGATGCAGGTTTTCGACCTGACCCGCCTGAGAGAGTTTTCGGGGACGCTGCTCACCTTCGACCACGATGCCCACTACGACCGCATCAACAGCGTCCACAATATCGTGATCAACGAGGAGACCGGCTTCGCGTATGCCGTGGGATCGAGCCGTGGCGGGGAGACCTGCGGTGGCGGCCTCCACATGATCGACATCCGCGATCCGAAGAATCCCACCTTCGCGGGTTGTTTCGCGGACGAACGGACCGGCCGGCGTTTCACCGGCTACTCCCACGACGCGCAGTGCGTGGTCTACAGGGGACCGGACGAGGAGCATGTGGGGAGCGAGATCTGCATTGGCGCGAACGAGAACGCCATCAGCATCGCCGACGTCACCGACAAGGAAAACCCGGTCGCGCTGTCGATGATGACGTACCCCAACGTCGGGTACGGCCACCAGGGATGGCTCACGGAGGACCACAGCTACTTCTTCATGGGGGACGAAACCGACGAAACGGGGAGGCTGGTCGCCAACACGAGAACGCTGATCTGGGACCTCACCGACCTCGACGATCCGATTCTGGTCAAGGAGTTCTTCACCGAGAACACGGCCAGCGACCACAACCTGTATATCAGGGGCAACCTGATGTTCCAGTCGAACTACAACAGCGGTCTGCGCGTGTTCGACATCACGGATGTGGAGAACCCCCGCGAAGTCGGCTTCCTCGACACCGTGCCGGGCGAGGACTTCCCGTCCATGAACGGATCGTGGAGCAACTATCCGTTCTTCAGATCGGGCATCGTGGTCGTCACCTCGGGGCGCGAGGGACTCTTCGTGGTGAGGCACAGGGCGAGGATGCCGATTTCCTGACATGACTTCCAACCTGCGCACGGGGCAGGCTTCCAGGCTGCGCGATGGCCCCGTGCGAGGAAAAAGTATGGTGAAAATGACATTTCGTAAAGCAAACCTTACAGGACGATTCGCCGCGGGCCTCGCGGTGGCCGTGGCCGCCGCGACATCCTGGGCGTGCGCGGAACAGGCCGATGCCCCCGGGGCCCCGAGCGAGCGCGTCTACGTGGCGAACCAGTCGTCGGCGAGCGTGTCCGTGATCGACGCGGCGTCGGGTGAAGTCATCCACACGGTGGACGTGACCTCGCTCGGCTTCGACATGAACAGCCGCCCGCACCACACCGCGCCCGACCCCGACGGGGAGCACTGGTACGTGTCGCTGATCGGGGGCGGGAACGTCCTGCGCTTCAATTCGGACTTCGAACTCGTCGCGCAGGCGCCCTTCGAGACGCCCGGGCTGCTCTCGTTCGATCCGGCCGCCAACCTGCTCTACGTCGGGCGCTCGATGATGGCGGTGAACCCGCCGCAGCGCATCGGCGCCATCGACCCCGCGGACATGAGCATCGAGGAGCTGGATGTCTTCTTCCAACGCCCGCACGCCCTGATGGTGGACGCGGCGGCGAACCGGGTCTTCTCGGCCTCGCTGGTGGAGAACAGCATCGCGGTGGTGGACGGCGAGTCCGGCGCTCCCGAGCTGGCCAGCGTGGACGGTCCGCCGCACACACTGGTGCAGTTCGCGCTGTCGCCCGACCGCGCCCACCTCGTCGCAACCACGCAGCTTACGGGCAAGCTCCTGGTTTTCGACGCCGAGAGCTCCGACCTCGCGCTGGTCGCGGAGGTGGATGTGGGGACGCAGCCATGGCACCCCGTCTTCGCGCCCGATGGCGGGCACGTCTACTTCGGCGCGAAGGACGACGATGAGATCGTCGAGGTCGAGACCGCGGGGTGGACGGTGACCCGGCGGCTCGGTGGCGAGGGAATCGTTGAGCCGCACGGCGCCGCGGTCACCGCCGACGGGCGCTACCTGTTCGTGTCGAACCGCAACCTCAAGGGGACCTACACGCCCATGGCCGACGTCGAAAACAACGCCGACGTGGGCACGGTGGTGAAGGTCGACCTGGAGGCTTTCGAGGTCGTGAAGGTGATCGAGGTCGGCGCCTACCCGGCCGGCATCTCGATCGGGTCGGCGGGGTGACGGGGCGTCGATGAAGCCGATCGCAGCAGGGCGCAGGCGCTCGCAGCGGGGTGCCGCATCGGGCATCCAGCGTAGGCGGGCAGGGTGGCCGGACGCCTTCGCCAGGCTCGCCATACTGGGATCCGCCGTCGGCTTCCTGCCCACCCCCGCCCACCCCCAGTCGGCCGGCTCTCGCGTCGGAGACCCCGGCGCCTGGGAGCGCGTCGTGTACGGCATCGAGTTCCGGGACGAGAGCGGCGAGTTGATCGGCCACCCCTTCCTCGGAGGCTTCAATCTGCCGCGCCCCCAGCTCGCCGACGCGGACGGCGACGGCGACCTCGACCTCTTCCTGCAGGAGCGCTCCAACCGGGTGATGTTCTTCCGCAACGTCTCCACCGGGGGCGGTCCCGAGTACCGTTGGGTGACGGACAGCTACGAGGACCTCCCGGTCGGCGAGTGGTTCCGCTTCGTGGACGTGGATCTGGACGGCGATCTCGACCTGCTGGCCGAGGAGCCTTACAGCTACATCCGCTACTACCGCAACGACGGCGGGTCCGGACCGGCCTCCTACGTGCTTGCCACCGACACGCTGCGCGACGTGGCCGGCGAGGCCATCTTCTCCGACCGCCAGAACATCCCCAACGCGGCCGACATCGACTGCGACGGCTTCCTCGACCTGCTGATCGGCCGCCTCACCGGCACCATCACGCGCTACGAAGCCGAGACCGTGGACGGCCACGGCGTGCCGCGCTTCCGTCACATCACCGATTCCTTCGAGGACATCGAGATCATCGGCGCCTTCCAGGGGAGTCTGCACGGCGCGAACACCATGGCGCTCGAGGACGTCGACCAGGACGGCGACCACGACCTCTTCTGGGGCGACTTCTTCGAACCCGGCCTCCTCCTCATCGAGAACACCGGCACCTGCGCGACCCCCGTGCTGCGGGGCACCCCGCGCCCCTTCCCGCTCGGCGATCCTGTCGGCACATCCGGCTACAATGCTCCCGCCCTCGGCGACGTCGACCGCGACGGCGACATGGACCTCATCATGGGCGTCCTGGGCGGCGCCTTCGACCCCAAGACCTCGGGGGTGGAGAACCTCTACCAGTTCGAACAGGGTGCGGACGGGGGGTTCCAGGTGGTGACCTCGCGGCTGATCCGCACCGTGGACGTGGGCAGCGAGTCGTTTCCGGCGCTCACCGACCTGGACGCCGACGGCGACCTCGACCTCCTGATCTCCAACAAGATCGACACCGTGAACAACCGCAGGGGGCACCTCTACGTCCTGGAGAACACGGGCTCGGCCACCGCTCCCGCCTTCACGGCGCGGGGCGCGGTCCCGGGGCTCGCCGACCAGTACCACTATGCGCCGGCATTCGGCGACCTGGACGGCGACGGAGACGAGGATGTCGTGATGGGCAGCTGGAGCGACCGGATGGCGTACTACCGCAACGACGGACCAGGTGGCGGCGCGGGCGGGATCCTGCCGCGCTGGACGCTTGTCGATTCCGCGGTCGCCACCCTCTCGCGGGGACGCTACACCACCCCCACGCTGGGAGATCTCGACGCCGACGGCGACCTCGATCTGCTCGTCGGCGAGTCGTCCGGCGCGCTGAACTACTACCGTAACGACGGCGGCCCCGGCGCCCCCTCCTTCGAACTCGTCTCGGACGAGTACCAGGACATCGATCTCGGGCGCCGCAGCGTGCCCAAACTGGTCGACCTGGACGGAGACGGCGACCTGGATCTCGCCGTCGGCTACGAAGTCGAAGGCGTGCGGATCTTCCTGAACGAAGGGTCGCCCCGGGAGCCGGTCTTCGTGGAGACGGACCCGGTCCCGGTCCCCCTGCCCGCCTTCGTCACCCCGGTGTTCGCCGATCTGGACGCCGACGGCGATCTCGACCTGCTTACTGGCGGAACGGGCGGGGGCCTCGTCTTCTACCGGCGCGCAGGAGGTTCCAGGTGAATCTCGCCGACGTGCGCGCCGTCATTGAGAGCGCGAAGGTGCGCGACCGCGGCGAGCTGCAGGAATTCGTGCGCGCGACCTGGCCGGGTTCGACCGACAAGGAGGTGGAGGATGCCGCCGCGGTGGCCGTAGAGGTGGTCGAGACCGTCCCGCTCCTGCTGGCCCGCGCCGCCCAGGCCGCGGAGGAACGGGGGCTCAGCGTGGTGGTCATGCCGCTGCTCGAGCACGCGGCGCGCTATTTCATCAACCCGGTCGACCTCATCCCCGAGATGACCAAGGGAATGGCCGGGCTCCTCGACGACACCTACCTTGCACTGCGTATCATGGAGAACCTGAACCGCGGACCCGACCCGCTCTTCGACGCGGACTTCAAGGAACCGTTGCGCTTCCTGAAGCACCTGGTCGGCCCCGACATCAGCCGCAAGCTGGACGCGGCGTCGATCTTCGCGCTTCAGGACGTGTCCACCCAGGTCAGCCGCGCCTGGGCGGAGATGGAGCAGCCGACTTGAGGGCGGCGAAACGTGCCCGCTTGCAGGCTGCGCAGGAAACGTTCGGGCGGAAAATGGCGTAGGGGCGCCCAAACGACACGGGATCGAATCCCGGGAAAGGATCAGAGAGACATGTCATTGATTGGAATAGGCGTCGCGGGAGCCGCGGGGCTCTTCGGACACGTCAAGTCGAAAAACTGGGTGAGCCGCAAGCTCCGCTACACGAGCATCGTCGAGAAGCCGGCCACAGCGCTGGGGCTGGCATCCGGCGGGGCGACGGCCGTCGCGGTTGGAGCCCTGGGAGTCCTTCCCTTCGTGGCGGTGCCGGTGCTGCCCGCGGTGATCGTGGGGCTGGGGGTCGGAACCGGTGTGGCCGTCGGCGTCAAGAAGGCGCGGGGGGAGTAGGCCGCCGCAGTAGGCACAAAGGCCCGCGGGGCAGGCCCGGTCCGCGGGAAAGAGACCGCTCGCACAACCAGGAAGCCTGCCCGTGAGCTACGACAAGCGCACCGTTCGGTCGTGGGTGCTGTACGACTTCGCGAACTCCATCTACCCGGCGGTGATCACGACGGCGGTCTATCCGCTCTTCTATGTCGGCGTTGTCGTGAATGACGAGGGAGGTCGAGGCGAGTTCTGGTGGGGTCTGGCGGTTTCGCTCTCGGCGCTCCTGGTGGCCTTTTCGTCCCCGCTGCTTGGCGCGATCGCGGACCGGAGCGGCGTCCGCAAGAAGTTCTTCGGCTTCTACGTCGCGGTGTGCCTCATCGGCGTGGCGCTGATGACGACGCTGCAGCCGGGTATGGTCATCGCGGGCTTCCTCTTCTTCGTGATCGCGAACGTCGGCTTCGAGAGCGCGGTCGTGTTCTACAACGCATACCTGCCGGACATCGCGCCGCCCGAACAGCTCGGAGAGGTTTCGGGGAAGGGGTTCGGCTGGGGATACCTGGGATCGGCACTGGGCCTGCTGCTGGTGCTGCCCTTCGGCATGCAGGAACAGTACCACTTGATCTGGCCCACCGTGGTCGCCTTCTTCATTCTGTTCTCAATCCCCGCATTCCGTGTGCTTCCGGCGGACGGCCCCGGGCAGATGCGCGTCGGCCAGGCCGCCATCCACGGGATCAGGAAGGTGAAGGCGCTGGCGGCCGAGGTGTGGCGGATTCCGAACATGCGAAGGTTCCTGTTCGCCTACTTCTTCTTTATCGACGGCGTGTTGACGATCATCGCGATGGCTGGCGTGATCGCGAAGGAGACCTTCGGCTTCACCACGGACGGCGTAATCATCCTCTTCCTCATCGTGCAGTTCTCGGCGATGGCGGGAGCGCTTGCCATGGCGAAGCCGACGGATCGGCTCGGGCCGAAAATGGTGCTGACCGGGGTGTTGATCATGTGGGTGGCCGCGGGGATCGCGGCATACTTCATCCAGAGTCAGATGGAGTTCTATGTGCTGGCCATCGTGGCCGGCATCGGTCTGGGGACGGTCCAGTCCGCCAGCCGTGCGTTCATGGCGTCCCTCGTTCCCGACGGCAGGGAAGCGCAGATGTTCGGTTTCTATGCCCTCTGCGGAAGATCGTCCTCCGTGCTTGGACCGTTCCTTTTCGGGTTGGCCGTACTCTGGGCCGGCGGCAACCAGCGTCCGGGTTTCCTGGTGCTCACCGCCTTCTTCCTGATCGGGCTGATCCTGCTGCAGCGGGTGGTGGATCCAAAAGCGCCGCCGAAAACGGCGTAGATTCCATGGGCCTGACACGCGGGAGACGACGAACATGAACACAACCGAACGGCGCGCCGCCGTCCGCGAACGATACGCGAGAGCCGCAACGCAAGGCGATGGTTGCTGTGGACCCTCGGACTGCGGGGCGCCATCGAATGGCTCGGTTGCCGTCGGCGAGGGCACCACCGCCGCCGAACTCAGCTGCGCGGTCGGCTACGACGAGACCGACCTGGCCAGTGTCCCGGACGGTGCCAACCTTGGCCTCGGCTGCGGCAACCCGGTGGCGCTCGCCTCGCTGGCCTCCGGTGAGACCGTACTCGACCTCGGCTCCGGTGCGGGCTTCGACTGCTTCCTCGCCGCCGAGCGGGTGGGGCCGGAGGGGCGCGTGATCGGGGTGGACATGACCCCGGAGATGCTGGAGCGGGCGCGGGAGAACGCCCGCCGGGGCGAATACGGCAACGTCGAGTTCCGTCTCGGCGAGATCGAGGCGTTGCCGGTGGCCGACGGCGTGGTGGACATCGTCATCTCGAACTGCGTCCTCAACCTGTCGGCCAGCCGCCCGCGCGTGCTCGCCGAGGTGATGCGGGTGCTGAAGCCGGGCGGCCGCGTGATGATCTCGGATCTGGTGTCGGACCGGGAAGTGCCGGGCTTCGTCGCCGCGTCGCGGGAGTCGCTGGTCGGCTGTCTCCCCGTGACGGTGCGGGAGTACGAGGCGGACCTGGCCGCCGCTGGGTTCGCGGCCGTCCGCGTGGAGCCGAGGCAGCGCTATCCGGCCGGGCATATCCTGGCCGATCCCCGGGTGCAGGCAGTCATACGCCGGGATCCGGGCCGCGAGGCCGAGGTACGCGCCTTCGTGGAGTCGATCCACGGCGGGACGATCTCGGCCGTGAAGGGGGATGTCGGATCTCCCGCCAACGAACACTCAAGCTGAAAGGAACCTCCAGTGTCGAACCGAGCTTTTCTCGCCGCCGCCGCCGCAACACTCCTCTACGCCTGCGCCTCCGGAGGACCTGCGCCGGCCGGCCTTTCGTTCGGGTACGACGTACCCACGCCTCCCACGGCCACCTACCGGATGGCCGACACCATGACCATGATCATGGACACGCCGGAAGGCGAAATGGACATGGTCATGTCATCCGCCAGCACGATTGAATTGACCTTCGCGGCCGACTCCGGCGGCGTGCGCGCCAACGGCACGGTGTCGGACTTCTCGGCGAGCATGGCCAGTACCATGATGGGCAACATGGACCTGCCGGCAGAGGCCATTTCAGGCGATCTCGAGTTCGTGATCGGGCCGTTGGGTGATGTGGAGATGGTATCAACGCCCCAAATGACCGGTGGCGGCCTTCCGATGGCGGCACCCTTCCAGTTCAACACGCAGGAGCTGTTTCCGCGCTTCCCCGACCGACCCCTCATGCCCGGCGATGCATGGGCCGACACGGTGACCGCATCGTTGGGCCTGGAGGCGCTTGGTGTGCCGGTTCCTATCGAAGGGATTGGGGAAGATCCGACCATCTACAACTACACTCTGGTGGGAGATACCGTGGTGGATGGCCGTACGGTCCAGAAGATTGCGCTGAGCAACGTCGTGAGCGCGCAACCCTCCATGGAGGAGGCCGGCGAGACCATGGCGATGGACATGGTCGGCACGGTGGAGGGGTTCATTCTCTGGGACCCCGAGCGCGGACTCGTTGCCGCCGTGGATCTCGTACGCACGGTGGAGGGATCGATGTCGATGATGGGCATGTCGATGACCATGACCATGGCCGGACCCTCGAAGCTGCGGCTGATCAACTGACGGATGATTCGCCCCACCGACCCCGACAAGCAGAAAACCCATGTAACAAGGAGCGCGCGTAGAATGAACCTGGCGGACGATATGAAGACGGTGTTCGGCGTTGTATTTGTTTGCTTCACACTCGCTGGCCTGTCACCGGCTGACGTAGACGCTCAGGGCTACGGAAGAGCGGTTGCGGTGGCCGGTGGAGAGGTGGTGGTCGGGTTTCCGAATTGCGGCGGTGCGACCGGGGGCTGCGTCTACACCTACGCGCATGACGGTGCGGAGTGGGCAGAGACGGGCGCCATAATGAGTCCGGATGTTTCCGCCGGCGACGGGTTTGGCACGAGCCTGGCCGCGGCGGCGGGGCGCCTGCTGGTTGTTTCGGCGAATTCGAACGACGGAGAGACCGGGCGAATCCACGTCTTCTCCAGGACCGCAGATGGCTGGGCCCCTGAGGGGATGATCGTACCGGAGGGGCTCGGAGAGGGCGCGCGATTGGGCAGCGTGGTGTTCAACGGGGATCTGGCCGCGGTGGTCGCCTCGCTGCCGCCCGAGCCTGGCGCCCTGCCGGCCGACGACGTGGTTCTCCTCTTCCGCGCCACGGGTGATGGCTGGGTGCAGGAGGCCATGCTGGAATCTCCCTTCCGCCGGCCGTCGCGCTTCGGGGGCTCGCTCGCCCTGGGTGACGAACTGCTGGTGATCGGCGCGTCCCGGGCCGGAGCACTTGCGGGTGCGGTCTTCGTCTATGAGCCGGGTTCGGATGGCTGGAGCGCGACCGGCGAACTGCCCAACGCCGACGGCCCGGCTTCCTTCTTCGGCGCCGCCGTAGCCGTGGCGGGTGACCGTGTCCTCGTCTCGGCGGGCAATCCTTCGATACATCCGGGCCGGATCATCGCCTTCGAGCGCGACGGCGGCCAGTGGACCGAAAGCGGGCGGGTGCAGGCGCCGGACGGTGCCCCACAGGACCGATTCGGCTCCGCCCTCGCCACCGATGGGGCCACCGTGTGGGTAGGCGCGGCAGGTGTGGGAGCCCAACAGGGGGCGATCTATGAGATGGCCATGGATGATTCCGGGCCGGGATCGGTCCGGAAGGCCCGCGCCGGGTCGGATGGCGGGGCACTCGGTGGCCATCTCGCGTACGGTGACGGCGTACTCGTCGCCGGCAACCCCGACGCCGACGGAGGCCTGGGAAACGCGGTCATACTGGACGGTGGCCCGGGCGACTGGTCCGAGGGGTCTACGTTCTTCAAGGATGTGCTCGAGATCGAACCGGTGTTGGGCGGCCAGATCGACTGCGCCGACGGCGAAGCCACAGTCTTCGGCTGCGACGAGGTGGATCTCGTGGCCTACGTGCCGGTGTCGCAGCTGGGCGGTGGGCGCGGGGTGCGCGTCAACGACATCTGGGGCTGGACCGATCCGGAGACCAACCGGGACTACGCAATCGTGGGCCGGACCGACGGCACCTCGTTCGTCGATGTCACCGACCCGCCCAACCCGTTCGTAGTCGGGAACCTCCCCAGGACGGAAGGGGCCCCGCGTTCGAGCTGGCGGGACATGAAGGTCTACAGCGACCACGTCTTCATCGTTGCCGATGGCTCACCCGAACACGGCATGCAGGTCCTGGACCTGACCAGATTGCGCGAGTTCGACGGCGAGCCGCTCGCGCTGACCGAGGACGCGCATTACGACCTCGTCAGCTCCGTGCACAACATCGTGATCAACGAGGAGACCGGCTTCGCCTACGCGGTCGGCGCGGGTGGCGGCGGCGAGAGCTGCGGCGGCGGCCTCCACATGATCGACATCCGCGACCCGAAAAACCCGACCTTCGCGGGCTGCTTCGCCGACGAGAGGACGGGCAGGGAGGGCACGGGTTATTCGCACGACGCGCAGTGTGTCATCTACCGCGGACCCGACACCGAACACCAGGGCAAGGAGATCTGCTTCGGCTCCAACGAGACCGGGCTGAGCATCGCCGACGTCACCGACAAGGAAAACCCGGTCGCGCTCTCGGTGGCGGAGTACCCCAACGTCGGCTACACGCACCAGGGGTGGCTGACCGAGGACCACGCCTGGTTCTACATGAACGACGAGCTGGACGAGACCGGCGAGCTGGTATCGAACACACGCACCCTGATCTATGACGTCGCGGACCTCGACGATCCGATCCTGGTCAAGGAGTACTTCTCCGACAACACCTCCAGCGATCACAACCTGTACATCGTGGGCGACGTGATGTACCAGTCGAACTACAACAGCGGCCTGCGCGTCTTCGACATCTCGGACCGCGAGAACCCGCGCCCCACGGGCTTCTTCGACACCGTCCCGGGAGAGGACTTCCCGTCGATGAACGGGTCGTGGAGCAACTACCCCTTCTTCAAGTCGGGGATCGTCGTGGTGACGTCGGGAGGTGAGGGGTTCTTCGTGGTGCGGTACAGGGGGAGGAGGCCGGTTTCGTAGGGGGCGCCCAGGGATGCGGTGAAGTAAGCCACTTGGCAAATCGGACACGCGCACCAGAATCTGGTGCGTAGAGTGTCTGGAATGAGATCCATCTGACGCTGCGCACCGTTTTTCGTTGCGCACACCCGCAGAGCATCGCTACATTTCCCTCATGAGCCAACCCGCGACCGCCACCATGCAGACACCGGATCGCCGCACCGCCAGGGCCCAGAGTCATCTGAAGATGATCCGTGCCGGGGTACGCTCCGACCGCGGCATCGCTGATGTTCTGGGGGTCTCACATTCGCAGGTGTCGCGCTGGCGCCAGGGCCAGCGCCCCGACCGCGCGAACGCCGACCGGCTGGCCGGACTGGCCCTGGTGGTCGAGATGCTGCTCCGCTGGCTGGACGCCGACATCGTGGAGGAGTGGCTCACCGGAGCGAACGCACACCTCGATGGCGCCACGCCTTCGTACCTCATCCAGCACAGCCGTATGGCCGAGGTGGTCGGTGCAGTGGAGGCGATGAAGACCGGTGTCTTCGCCTGATCGTTCCGCGGACAGGGGCCGCGCGAATACGGCGGGGACCCGTTCTGCGGACTGCTCCGAGCGGTGCCACTGACCAGTGGCCCTCTACTGGCGCGTCTTTCCCTGGGACCCTGATGTCAACGAGGGGAACCTGTTTTCTCCGTCCTACATCCCGCCAACGACAGGGCGCGGCCGTTTCGACCTGCCCGTGGCCTGTTCCCCTGTGCTCTACGTGGCCGAGTCACCGGAGCACGCGATCGCCGAGGCCATTCAGCCGTGGCGCAATCGCCCACTGCGGGGTCCACACCTGCTCCGGGCAGGACGTCCCCTGGCGCTGGTCGGTGTCCAACTGGACCCGGACGAATCGTCGAGGCTGCTGGACCTCTGCGATCCGCGGACGTTGCACCGCCACCGCCTGAAGCCCGACCGAATCGCTTCGCGGCGCCGCCGGACGACGCAACCCATCGCAGCTTCGGCCTGGGACGGTGGGCACGCGGGCCTGCGCTGGTGGTCGAGCTTCTGGGGGGAATGGCACGGCGTTGTGCTTTTCGCGAAGCGGGTGCGGCGTAACCTGCGTTTCGGTGAACCGGAGGTGATTTCGCGTGACACCCCGGCGCTTCGGGAGGCCGCTGGTGCGCTGGGAATGACGGTGGCGATCTGACGGGTTACCGGCGACGGGCCACCCCGATCGACCGGCTCGGGCCCGGAGTCCATCGGCTGGAGCGCAGGTCGGCATCGTGATTCGCTGGAACGCTGCCCGTAAAGGACAGCCTGATTGCCACGACCGGGATTGCCCACGAGCTTGTGGTGGTCACTCGCAACAGCGAGGACTCGGGGCCGGCCGGGGTCGAAATCGTGAACCCGTTCTGCGACTGAAGGCCGCGCGGGCCCGGAGGGGCGCCGGGAATCGATCATTCTGGAGGACAAATGGACCTGAGAGCTCTACTGCAGCGCCGCCGCGCGAACCAGGCCGAATCCGAAGACGCTCCGCCCTACCTCTGCGCGGGTGTGACCGCGCTCGCGATCGGGATACTCTACGCCGTGACGCTCTCGCCGAGCACCGCCTTCTGGGACACCAGCGAGTACATCGCGACCGCGCACATCCTCGGGATTGCGCACCCGCCGGGGAATCCGCTCTTCGCGGTACTGGCCCGGACCTGGGAGGTCCTTCTTTCACCGTTCGGGCTCTCCCCCGCGGTTCGCATCAACCTCTTTTCGGCGCTAATGGGTTCACTGGCGCACGGAATGTGGTTCCTGGTGGTCCATCACATTCTTGGGCACTTCTCCACCGACCGGCGCTTCCGCCTCATCGCCGCCGCCGCGGCCACCCTCGTCAGCGCCACC
>VXLT01000011.1 GCA_009841475.1 Gemmatimonadota bacterium | reverse complement strand
TGAGGTGTACGACTTTCGACGGCCACAACTGTCGAATTTTGGACGGCCGCCAACAAGTCTTCCGTCCAGGACACCCACCGGCCCCCGAAGTTGGTTCCGAGGCTGGGGGTGCGCTGCCGTGTCCGGCATCGCCCTTCCCCTGATGGTCTCAACGGGCGCCACCGCCCCGGCAAACGCCCAGCAAGTCGTCAACCTCCCGCTGGAAGACCGCCTGCTCGACGCCGGCTTCCCCGAGGTTTACCGCATCGGGGACGGTGTCCGCGATTGGGAGCTGCTCACCCGCGTCACCTCCATCGGATTCGACGCACGGGGCAACCTGCACATCAGAGACCTGGCCGGCGGTGATCTTTCGGTGCTGGTGGTCGACCCGCGCGGCGAGCTGGTGGTGCGTTTCGGTCAGCCCGGCGAGGGTCCTGGAGACTTCCGCGACGCGACCCACGCCTTCGCGCTGCCCGACGGACGCACGGTGGTCGCCGACGACGGGCACATGGCCTATCAGCTGTTCGATGCCGGGGGAGGCCTGGAACGCTGGGTCCGTTATCCTGGGGTTTCCGAGGGCGAGACGCCGCCTCGGTTCTACGTCAGGAGTGCGGATCCGCGGGTTCGGAAGGTGGACCGGTGGGACGGCAGCATCCTCGCGCGGGTGGCCATCGCACGCAGGTTCGAGGTCGACTCAACCACCAGGGAGTTCGACTTGCAAGCCGGCACGGGTCCCCGCACGGTGCTGCGCGTGCGTCTGGACGGAGACGAGGCGAGCGAATCGGAGGTTGCGCGCGCCTCGCGCCCGGACGTTGAAGAGGATTTCCACTTCGCAGCGCTCCCCGGCGGCCGGGTCGCATTCTCCGACACGACCGCCTACCGGATCAAGGTGACGGATCCGGCAGGCGTCGTGGACAGGGTCCTCGTCCGCTCCTTCACTCCGCGAGACTGGGACGACCGCACCGCCGAGGCCTTCCGCGACTACCTCAGGACAAGCATCGACGAGGCCATGGCCCTGGGAGGTGACCTCGCCGGATTGATCGGCATGTTCGGAGGCCCCTCGGCTCTCCGGCAACAGGCGGACGACTGGGAACCGGAGAACGCGATCCCCCACGTCGCCGGCCTGGAGACCACCTGGGACGGGACCATCTGGGCACTGCGCACTCCCGCACGGGGTTTCGTCGATGTCGACTATATCGGGATGTTCCAGACGGCCCTGGCCTCCACCCCGACCGGGTTGACTGCAGCCGGACCGGGCCCGATCGACGTGATCACGCCCGATGGCGAATACCTGGGCACCATCCCCGACTCGCGGCTGCCCAACGCCTTCGGTCCCAACGGGTTGGTGGCCTACGTCACCCTGGACGAGTACGATGTGCCGACCGTGGCGGTGCGGAGGGTGCCTGAAGGGATTCGGTAGGGAGGCCGGAGGCAACACGGAGTCGAAGCACGATGCGCAAATCGATATGCACGCAGACCTCGCCAACACCTGCCAAGATCGCGCTGGCTGTCATCACACTGGTCCCCGCCACCAGCCCGGCAACCGCCCAGCAAGTCGTCGAACTCCCCCTGGAGGACCGCCTGCTCGGCGCCGACTTCACCGAGGTCTACCGCATCGGGGACGGCGTCCGCGATTGGGAACTGCTAACCCGCGTCACCTCCATCGGATTCGACGCGCAGGGAAACCTGCACATCGGGGACTGGTCCAGCGGCGATCTGTCGGTGCTGGTGGTTGACCCGCGCGGCGAGCTGGTGGTGCGTTTCGGCCAGCCCGGCGAAGGTCCGGGGGACTTCCGCGACGCGACCCACGCCTTCGCTCTGCCCGACGGACGCACGGTGGTGTCCGACAACGGCCACCTGGCGTATCAACTGTTCGACCCGACGGGGGCTCTTGAGCGATGGGCCCGCTACCCCGGAGTGGCCCAAGGGGAAACGCCCCCTCTGATGTATGTACGGAGCGCGGATCCGAGGCTGCGCAAAGTCGACCGCTGGGAGGGCGGACTCCTTGCACAAGTGATCACTGCACGCACGTTCGTGGTCGATTCCAGCACCTCGCCACCGCACGGAAGTATCAAGGTCGGCCCGGGACCGCGCATAGTCCTCCGCGTGTCGCTCGACGGGGACCAGGCCAGCGAAGATCAGGTCGCCGAGGCATCCGATCCGGGGGCTGCAGGCGGCTTCTTCTTCGGCGCTCTCCCTGGCGCCAGAGTCGCTCTCTCCGACACGACAGTCTATGTGGTCAAGATCGCGGAACCCGGAGGCAGTATCGGCCGCGTCCTTGTCCGCCCAATCCCCGCGCGCGAATGGGACGCCCGCACTGAAAGGGCTTTCAAGGAATACGTCCGGGAGACCTTGGAGGCAGCCGTCGCCGAAGGCGGCGACCGCGCGCAATTGATGGGCATGTTCGGAGGACCCGAGACTTGGCTGCGGCAAATAGAGGAGACGGAGTTTGAGGGCCCAATCCCACTGATCGCCGGGATGGAAACAACCTGGGAGGGGAAGATCTGGATCCTTCGAACCCCCACCCGTGGATTCGCCGACATCGATCTCGTGGGCGTAGGCATGAGGGCGCTGGTCTCGGAACCAACCGGCCTGACGGCGGAAGGGCCGGGCTCGATCGACGTGATCACTCCCGAGGGAGAGTACCTCGGGACCATCCCCGACTCGCGGCTGCCCAACGCCTTTGGTCCCGATGGGCTGGTGGCCTACGTCACCCTGGACGACTTCGAAGTACCGACGGTGGTGGTCCGGCGGGTGCCGGAGGGGATTCGGTAGGGAGGGTCGGAGCCCGAGGGCGTCCAGCAGCATGCGCAGTTGCGGATCGTGACGCGCCACCCGCCGACGGCATAGATTACAAAGCCACTCTTCACCCGTTGAATCGGAGGATCTGCCCGTGCGCTCTCAGCAATCTCCCACAGTTTCCTGCTCCGCAACCCGTCAGCGATCCAGGCTCCGCCGGAACACCGGTCTCGCCGCAGCTCGGGCGATCGTCCTGGCGAGCGCGTTCGCGGCCATTCCGTCTTCCGCGATGGCCCAGGCCTTCGGCGGTTCCGTTCTCTTGGCAGACGGCTACATCCTGGTCGGCGAAGCCGCACACGAGCGCGAGCCTGGCACGGTGTGGGTCTTCGCTCGCGACGGCGACGGATGGTCCAGCGTCGCGCCCCTCAGGGGCCCCACGCCCCAGACCGGAGACGGCTTCGGCACGGCGCTGGCCCGGTCCGGCAACTTCGTCGTCGTCGGCACTCGCGGTCCCGGCGATGTAGCAGTCTACATCTACCGTCTCGAGGATATCGGCAACGGCAACGCCCAGCCGAGTTCGTTTCTCGCAAGCCAACAGAACCAGGGATTCGGGAGTGTGCTGGCGGCCTCGGGAGATAACGTGATGGTCAGCACCGGGACGGGGGAGCAAGGCGAGCAGACGATGGGCATGTTCGCTATTGGTCCGGATGGAAGCTCGGGATGGGGCGGAGGCCCACCGGTCACGGCGCCGGCATCTTTCGGCCGCATGGGCCCGAGCGCGCTTGTGCTTGGCGAGGATCTCCTGGCCTTCGGCGATCCCTTCAATGATGTCGTGCACCTCTTCGAGAGAGCGTCCGGTGGTGACAGCTGGGAACCGGCCGGGACGCTGACCCCGCCCGGGGAGCCTTCCCAGCGGACGTTCTTCGGTTTTTCGCTGGCAATCGGAGGTGGCGAGCTTCTCGTCGGGCAGTTCCAGGCAGGGGTCGTGCACCGGTACGCGAAGGTGGGCGGGACGTGGCAATCGGCCGGGACGCTGGAGCCCGGGGATGACGAGATGCGCGCCGGATACGGTGCGTCCCTGGCAGTGGACGGCGAAACGCTGCTCGTGGGCGGCACGCAGCAGTTCGACGAGTATCGCTGGAACGGAGAGGACTGGATCCGGACAGGCGCCTCGCCACAGTACAACGCGGACGGGGCGCTGGTCCCCACCGGCACGGGGCTGCACCTCGGCGACCAGGTTGCCGTCCTGGCCGACCCCTCCGCCGACTTCGGACTCGGCGCGGTGACGGTCTTCTCCCGCGAGTCCGGCGAATGGCAGCAGTCGGGCCGGCTGGTGGCCGACCACGAGCCGCTCCCCGCCATCACCGGCGGCGAGGTCACCTGCGAGGACGGCGAGGCCGCGGGATACGACTGCGATGAGGTGGACCTGCTGGCCTTTGTCCCCTGGGAGGAACTGGGTGCGGCCAGGGGGGCCCGCCTCAACGACATCTGGGGCTGGACCGACCCGGAGACCGGGCGCGAGTACGCGATTGTGTGTCACATGGACGGGACCTCCTTCGTGGACGTGACGGATCCCTACAACCCGCGCTATCTCGGCAACCTGCCCAAGACCGAGGGCAGCCGGGCCAACACCTGGCGCGACGCCAAGGTCTTCAACAACCACGCCTTCATCGTGGCGGACGGTGCCGGCGAGCACGGGATGCAGGTGTTCGACCTGACCCGGCTGCGGGACGTAACCGAGCCCGAGACCTTCGACGCCGACGCCCTCTACACGGGCATCACGTCGTCGCACAACGTGGCGATCAACGAGGAGACGGGGTTCGCCTACCTGGTGGGCTCGTCCGGCGAGGAGTCGTGCGGCGGCGGTTCGCACATGGTCGACATCAACGACCCCCTCAACCCGGTCTTTGCGGGCTGCTTCGCGCACCCCAACACGGGACGGAGGGGCACCGGCAACTCCCACGACACCCAGTGCGTGATCTACCACGGCCCCGACGAGGAGTACCGCGGCCGCGAGATCTGCGTGAACTCGAACGAGACCGCGCTCTCGGTCGCGGACGTGACCGACAAGGACAACCCGGTCGCGGTCTCGTCGGCCGCCTACCCCAACGTCGCCTACGCGCACCAGGGCTGGCTCACCGACGACCACCGCTACTTCTACTCCAACGACGAACTCGACGAGGTGAACGGCCTGGTCGAGGCCACCCGCACGCTGGTGTGGGACCTCGAAGACCTCGACGACCCCCTCCTGCTCACGGAGTACTACAGCGACACGCAGGCAACCGACCACAACCTCTACGTCCGCGGCAACCGGCTCTACATGACCAACAACCGGGCGGGGCTGCGTGTGCTCGACATCAGCGATCCCGAAAACCCGGTGGAGGTCGGCCACTTCGACACCACCCCGTGGAGCGACGACGCGGCGGGCTTCGACGGAACGTGGAGCGTTTACCCGTACTTCGAGAGCGGCACGGTCGTGATTTCGAGCCGGCGCGAGGGGCTGTTCATCGTGAAGCCGAGGGTGCGGCCGCTGATCGGGTAGGCGGGCCGGCCATCCTCCGGTTGCGGCGGGCGCTCCGGTTCGGGCCCGGGCTCCTGCGCCGTTGGCCTACGTTCAGCGGGCGCGCTCGCGCCCCTAATCCGGCTGCGGCACGATCCTGATGTAGGGAAGCGGCTCCTCCCACCCGTCCGGGTACTTCTCGCGCGCGGCCTCGTTCGACACGGCCGGGAGAATGATCACGTCGTCGCCGTCCTGCCAGTCGGCGGGGGTCGCGACCTGCTCCTTCGCGGTCAGCTGCACCGAGTCCAGGAGGCGGAGGATCTCGGAGAAGTTGCGCCCCGTGCTCATCGGGTAGGTCAGCGTGGCCTTGATCCGCTTGTCCGGGCCGATCATGAAGACTGAGCGCGCGGTAGCGTTGTCCATCGGCGTGCGTCCGGCGCTGGTGTCGCCCGCGCCGGCCGGCAGCATGTCATAGAGCTTGACCACCTTCAGCTCCGGATCCCCGACCAGCGGGTAATTGAGCGCGTGGCCCTGCGAAGCCTCGATGTCCTTCGACCACGCGTGGTGGTCGCTGACCCCGTCCACGCTGATCCCCAGCACCTTGCAGTTGCGCTTGGCGAATTCGCCCTTCAGTCCGGCGACGGCCCCGAGCTCGGTCGTGCAGACGGGGGTGAAGTCCTTCGGATGCGAGAAGAGGATCGCCCAGCCGTCGCCGATCCAGTCGTGGAAGCGGATCGGTCCGTCAGTGGTCTCGGCGTCGAAGTCGGGGGCGATGTCGTTGATTCGGAGTGTCATGGCGTGCCTCTCGGGAACGGTTCCGGGCTGGTGTTGGAAGGCGTCAGGACGCAGCGTCATGATAGCGAAAAGCTCCGGGAGCGCCAACGGCGGACAGGAGGTGCGGCCGGACGGGTGCCGCCTGTCACCGATGTGGCGCGGGATTGGCCATCGGGCGGGCGGTTCGGCCGGGCTGGCAGCCGGTCGCCGCGCGGACCGTCCGCCCCGGTCAGCAGCTCCGCGGCACCACCAGCTCCAGCCCCGTGTGCCGGGCGATCACCTCGAAGTCGCGGTTGCGCGCGAGGAGGGGACGCTGTGTCCGGATGGCGGCCGCGGCGACGAGGCAATCGACGATCGACCGGATGGTGTAGCCGGCCCCGCGGCAGGTGCGGTAGAGGAGGGCGGCGTGCTGGAAGTCCGCCACCGAATCCGGGACGAGCACCTCGAAGCGGGACAACAGCTGCATCAGCGTGAGCACGCCGGGTTCGGTGCGGCACCCCGCGAGCAGTTCCATCACGGCGGCCGCGGGCGTGGCGACGGGGCGTCCGGCCTGCACCTCGGCGCGGAGCGCGAGATGCGTCGGGCTTTCGGTCTTACGGAGATATTCGACCCAGGCCGAGGTGTCGACAATCACCACACATCGCCGGGGCTGCCCGCCCGCATCTCGTCAAGATCCCCGTCCCAGCCGACGCCCTGCATGGCGAGCGCCTCCTCCTTCGTCATCGGCACGACCGCCTGGCGGCAGACCGCCTCCCTCGCAGCCGCATCCCAGTCCCGGAGACCGTAGCGCCTTCGCACCGCTTCCACGTCGCTCTCCAGGACTCTCACTTCCAGGCTGACAAACCGCAGGCGGGCGGATTCGGGCGCCCGGTATTCCGGACGGGCTTCGCGCACCGCCGCCCCCCCCCCGCGCAGTTCACGCTCCCGGGCGGCACGGAGTGTTCGCCGGACCCACGCCGACACCGTAACGCGGTTGCGCTTCGCCGCGTCCCGGATCTCGTCGAGTTCGGCTTCCGACAGCACCACTTGCAGTCTCTTACTCATAGTATGAGTATACTATACTTATACTCGTGGAGCTACCCCTCAGCCCGATGGTCCGTGACTCGCGCCGCCTTGACCGGGAAACGCGGCAGGGTACCGCGCCCCACAGCGCTCACCTCGACATGCAACCCCAACGCGTCACCCAGCGCGCGGGCCACGCGGGCGGCAACCGCCCCGGCATCGTCGCCGGACAGCTCCACCCGCGCCTCAATGTCGTCGCGGCCCCCGCCCCGGCGGACATCCACCGCGAATTCCCCCGTCTCGCGGAAGCCGCGAATCACGTTCTCCACCGTGCTCGGAAAGAAGGTCACCCCCTCTACCGTCACCATCTGGTCCAGGCGGCCCGTGACGCCCCCTTGCAGGCGCCGGTACCCGCTGCCGCATGCACACGGCCCATCCTGCAATCGCCCCCAGTCGCCCGTCCGGTAGCGGATGAGGGGCATTCCCGGGCGGCCGAGGTTGGTCGCGACCAGCTCCCCTTCCCGCGCCGGAGCACCCGTGCCGGGATCGATGACCTCGAAGATGAACTCGGCCTCGTTGATGTGGAGACCGTCGTGGGCGTGGCACTCGAACCCCCACGCGCCGACCTCCGTCGATCCGGCGTGATCGTAGACCCGGGCGCCGAACGCCTCCTGCAGTCGGGCCCGGGTCGACGGCAGGCTCGCGCCCGGCTCCCCCGGGTGGATGTTGACGCGCAGGGCGGAAGCGGCGAGGTCGATCCCGGCGTCCGCGGCGACTTCGGCCAGCCGGAACGCATACGTGGGAGTGCAGACGAGGACGGTCGGCCGGTCGGCGATGATCCTCTCGACGCGTTCACGCGAAGACATCCCTCCGCCAGCCAGGAAGAGGCAGCCCATCCGTCGGACCCCTTCCACACCGCTCCACGTTCCCAGGTAGGGGCCGAAGGAAAAGGGAAAGAAGACGCGGTCGGAAGCGGTCACCCCCGCCGCCCGGAAGACGCGCGCCCAGCACGTTGCAAGCCAGTCCCAGCTCTCCGCGGTGTCCAGCCAGCGAAGCGTCCGGCCCGTCGTGCCCGAGGTGTGGTGCTCGCGGACGTAGTGGTCGGCGGGATAGGTGAGGAGGGTGCCGTACGGCGGCGTGGCCGCCTGGTCCTCGGTCAGCTCGCGCTTGGTGGTCAGCGGGATCTGGCGGTAGGCGTCCATGGTGGTGACATCGGCGGCCGCGCGCAGGCCGGCCCGGGCCAGCTTCGTGCGGTAGAAGGCGTTGCGTTGCAGGACGGGCTTGAGCATGGCCCGCAGCCGGCGCAGCTGGTGGCGGTGCAGCGCATCCGGGTCGAGGGTCTCTTCCCGATCGAGCCGCGCCGGGCCCGGCGCGGCGGCGCCGAGCGTCTCCTCCGGGTCCGGTCTGGTCTCGGGATGCACTGTTTCCTCCGGTTCTATCGTTCGTCCGCGCCCGAAAGATGTTCCTTCAGGAAGGCATTCCGGAATACTCCGCCGGGGTCGAAGTCGTCGCGCACCTGTCTGAAAGGCGACAATCCCGGGTACATCTCTTCGACATCGCTCCATCCCGGCGGGAACCACTTCCCCCAGTGCAGCCGGGCGCCGAAACCCCGTGCCAGGACCGTAGCGATCAGGCGCGCGACTTGCTCGAACGGCTCCCGCGGCTCCGTGTAGGTGATCAGGCTGATCGCGTACCAGTCCTCCGGCTCGATGCCGTGGCAGGAAGACATCGAGATCAGTGTGTCGTCCGGAAGGACACGGCGAACGCAGATCGGAAAGTGGTGGACGTAGGTGCCGCGCAGCTCGGAGAACGCCCGCCACTTCCCCAGTTCCTCGATGCGGGCCCGGACCCCGGGGTGAATCCCGTGTTGCGCGTCGTCCGCCGCGCGCAGGACTTCGGTTGTCATTTCGATGGCCTCAGCGAGGTGTCGGCGGCGTACGAAGAACTCCATCTCCATATGGCGGAAGAAGTCGTGCCGCATGAGAAGCTGCCGGTCGCTGCGGTCGGTCACGCACCAACCCGGCACGATGAACGCTCGCAGCAGCCGCCGGTAGAGCAGATGGACGAGCCGGCGGCTGCGAAACAGCGACGCGGTCAGCTTGATCGCCAGGTGCAGCAGGACGTCGATCACCAGAAGCCGGTAGACGCGGTAGAGCGCTGCTGCGCCCGTACGCCGGTTCCTCGCCGCGACCTGCCGGTCATGTACCAGGTACTCCCAGGAGTGCGGAATGAGATAGAACTGCTGCAGCGGTGCCCCGGCCTCCCTTTCCAACGCTTCATCCAGACCACCGACCCACACGCACTTCTCCCGAACGTAGTACTGAGGCACGCACCCGAGGGTGACCTCCAGGACGATTCCGAGCGCCCCGACCGAGCATCGGGCAGCCCGCAGCGCAAAATCCGAGTCCCGGCGCCCAGCGTTCCCCGACCGGTCCAAATCGACCGTTCGGACCGCCGCAGCGCCCCCCGGCCCGTAACAGGCGATCCGCAGCGCCTCGACGTAGTGTGACATGGAGTGCCGCCCCGACCCGTGGGTTCCGGTGGCCACCGCACCCGCCACAGTCTGCCGGTCGATCAGGCCGATGGAGGGAAGCGTCAGGCCGTAGCGCGCCAGGTGAGCGAGCAACTCGCCGATGCGGCACCCCGCCCCGACGGTCACCTGCGCACGGTCCGCGTGAAGGCGAATCTGCCGGAGGTGCCGGAGATCCACCAGCGCGTCCGGCGACTCGATCCCCGCGTTCCAGGAGTGGCGGGCACCGACTGCACGCACCGTCCCGCGCCTGTGCGCCTCCAGGACTCGCAGGACCTCCGCTTCGGAGCGGGGCCGGTACAGGACCTTGGGCGTGAAGCGGATGTTCCGCCCGAAGTTCTCTACCGCCACTCTGCCGCCACTCTACCGCCTCCGGCACGCCCCGGCTGAACAGCACCTGCAACCCCCTCGCCCCGGCATCTGCGGATGGAGGCGCCCAATGGATGAGGTTAGCATCATCTGGATCGATCTGGCAAAACGCAGCATTCATCTACGCGGAGCGAGTGCAATGGCCGTGCGGCACCTGAAGATCACCGTCCTGGTGGCGGCCATTCTGGGCGGCATCACCTCGGTCTCGGGTTGCGGCGACGCCGCGACCGAACCTCAGACCCCCGCCCCACGGCAACCGGCCACGGTGACGGTCTCGCCCGCGACCGCGCAGCTCGCGGTCCTGGGCGCCACCGTGCAGCTCACCGCCCGGGTCCGCGACCAGAACGGACAGACGATGGCGGGAGCCACCTTGACCTGGGCCAGCAGCGACACCGCGGTGGCAACCGTGAGTTCGGCCGGGCTGGTGACGGCCGCGGGCAATGGGAAGGCGACTATCACGGCCGGGGCAGGCCCGGCCTCCGGGACGGCAATGGTCACGGTGGTCGATTTCACCGCGCTGCTCCGCGGTTTCGCGGATCGCCACGGAATCGGAGCCGCGGCGCTCGGGGTCATGAAGAACGGGGAGATCGTCAGCGAGCACGCGGTCGGTTCCATGGATGCCCAGCGGAAGGTCCCCATTCGGCAAGACGTAGTGATGAGGCTCGCGAGCGTTTCGAAGCCCATCACGGCTGCCGCGATCCGAACGCTTGCGAACGACGGCAAGCTCGCGCTGGACGACCGGGTCTTCGAACTCGGGCAGGGCGACGGCGGGCTGCTGGAGCTCGAGCCGTTCCCGCAGGTGGGTGATTCCCGTCTCGCGGACGTAACGGTGCTGCATCTGCTTCAGCATCGGGGTGGGTGGGACCGGGGGACCGCCGGGGATCTCACCTATCGGGAGATCGAGATCGCGCAGGCAATGTCCATCTCGAGCCCGCCCGGACGAGACAACACGGTGCGTTATATCCTTGGCCAGCCGCTCCAGTTCGCGCCTGGATCCCAGCGCGTCTACTCCAATATCGGCTATCTCGTGCTCGGTCTCATCGTCGAAGAGGTGTCCGGCCAGGACTACATGACCTATGTGCACGAGAACATCTTCCTGCCCCTCGGAGTTCCGGCTGGGGACGTCATTCAGGGCCGGACTTTCGCCGCGGACCGCAGCGCCCGGGAGCCGTGGTACGACGCCGAGGGGTCTGCCCGGAACGTGTACGACCCGTCCGGTCCCCGTGTACGGTGGCCGGATGGAGGATGGGACCACGAGGCCAGGATCGCTCAAGGGGGCCTGGTCGCGTCCACCCGAGCGATATTGGCGTTTCTCGATGTCTACCAGGTCGCCGGAGACGATATCGGCAGCCGCCGCCAGGGGATGGAGGGCGACCGGTGGTGGTGGTACCACACCGGCAGCCTCCCGGGTACGAACACTCTCGCCCTGCAGCGCGGGAACGGGATCAACTACGTGGTTCTCTTCAATCGGCGGGCGCCGCGAGAGAATCGCAGCTATGTCGAACTCTTCAGGGAAGCCATGGAGGAGCAGCTCGCCAACCTTGCCGGGATGGCCACGCCGGACGCCGCCACGGGCTGGGGGCCCCGATAGATGCTATCGCGGCAGCAGCGGCGCGGGGGCTGCTAACGGCGCCATCCCGCGGCATCCGGGATCCCCCGGGTCAATAGCACTTTTTGACTTGCCACAGTCAACTCCACAGGATGGGCGGCGGCCCCGAGCAGAGCCTCCACGTCCGCGCCGCGCAGCACTGCGCGCACCTGGCCGCTGTCCGGATCACGCAGGATGGCCATGGGCCGGTCGGTCGTCCGGTCCATCGTCGTCGATCCTTCGGGGCCGGACAGGGTGATGCTCTGCAGTGCACCGGCCCACTCGTCCCGCACGGGCAGCGCGAAGACGAAGGACCCCCCGTCGACGTCAGCCAGTTCGTCCATGCCGAAGCTGAGCGAGAACAGTTCGTCACCGCTCGCGGTTCGGCCAACCAGCCGGTAGGCGCCCGGCGCCCGCGGGACGCTGGGTGGAGCGTCCGCCACGAAAGAGGGCTCCAGGAACGGACTGCCCTGCTCGTCGACACCACCCCACAGGAGCAGGGTCCGCCGGGGAGCGGCAACGTGACCGTCGGCGAACGCCGCCGTACCGGTTTCGCTCGCCAGACGATGGCTGAGGGCCCTCGCGAAGCTGAAGTCGCTGATCCAGCGGGGAGGACCGCAGTAGGACATCACGTCCCGCACATGGGGCGCCACCAGCGCGCCGCCGCCGCGGGGGTCGTACCCCCAGACTCCTATCGACCCGTTCGCCTGCGGGAAGGCCCGGTCCGGTCCACCCGCGCCCCCGCACGGCGCATGGCGAAGACTGAGGTTGTGTCCCAGTTCGTGCGCGATCACGAACGGATCGGCTACCGAGAAGCCTACCCGGCCGCCAAGGGACGCAACACCCGACTGGCCACCGACAACCCGCTCGGGCATGATGCCCATGTAGTAGCCGGTGCCGCCCTCCATCCTTCGAACCAGGCCGGTCTGGCCGATCAGCGCGAACACGCTGGTGGTTGAGGTCAGCACGGGTTCGTGAGCCTTCACATCGAGATCGTGGACGGGAAGCATGGTGCGGGTATCCCACAGCATTTCGTCTGTGTCCGGGTCCGCGGCCACGGCGCGCGCGATCTCCACGATCGACGAATCGGCGTCCTGTGCCCGCAGGAACGGAACGAACGTCAGGTCCAGCACGGGCATGGCCGCGACCTGCACCGATGCCCTGCCCGTCTCGGGAATCCGGTTCGCGACCCCGAGTGCGGGATCCAGCGTGCCGTCCGGATCCACCTCGATCACGAACTCCAGTCCCGGTTGGATCACCGAGCCGGGGATCGTGACGTTCGCCGACTTCGCGAGCGACGCTTCCGCATCTGCCAGTTCGGTGGGAATGGGAGTCGCGGAGCCCGGGATGTCGACCGTGTGGGTCTCCACCCCATCCTGGTAGAACATCGCTCGCACCCTGGGGATGCCCTCGCTCGTCGCGCCTGGCGCCGTCACGAAAACCCGCAGCAGCGCATCCCTTCCCGCAACGAGCGGAACCGGGAACGCCGCAGACTGTACCGCCTGGGTCAGATACGCCGAGGTGACGGCGCCCGCGCCGCAGGGCCGGACCCGGGCAAACCGCACGTCCGCCAGCCACTCCCGGAATCCCACATCGGCGGGCGCGCACAGATCGGTGCCGGTCAGGTGAAGCTCGTCCAGCGCGGCTAGCGCCGTCAGATCCGACGGCAGGGCACCGGACAACCCTGCGTTGTTGCCCAGGTAGAGGAGCCTGAGGGCGGCCATGTCGCCCAGCTCCGGTGGCAGCGAGCCCGTCAACTCGTTCTCCCTGAGCGACAGCGATTCCAATTGGGTGAGATTGCCGATTTCAGAGGGGATCGCTTCCCCAAGCCGATTCCGGTCGAGTTGCAGCAACAGAAGGCTGGCCAGGCCGCCCAGCTCGGACGGGACCTGCCCGGTCAGATCGTTCGCGCCGAGGTCCAGCCACCTCAGGCCGGTCAAGCCGCCCAGTTCCGGGGGAATCGGCCCCGTCAGCCGGTTTCCACGCATGTTCAGACTCCCCAGGTTGGACAGATTGGCCAACTCGGACGGCATCTCCCCTGTCAGCTCGTTGGCCTCGAGGCCCAGGCTGCTCAGGCTGGTCAGGTTGCCCAGTTCCGCGGGAATCGGCCCCGTCAGGTCATTCCCACCGAGATACAGAACCGACAGGTTGGTCAGGTTGCCCAGTTCCGCCGGAACTCGGCAGGCATCTTCCCGAGTAGTCCACTAGGGTCTACTTAGC
>VXLT01000232.1 GCA_009841475.1 Gemmatimonadota bacterium | reverse complement strand
CTCCAGGCCCCCGGCCCGGTTTCCGGCCCGGCCGAACCCCCCGGCGCGCCTCTCGGTCCCGTCCAGGTGGATGGCGTCGTGCACCCGCGATCCCGGCCGCGCCGCGTTGATGAAAGCCGGGCCGATCTCCACCCCCTTGACCGCGTGGACCGACATCACCGCCTGTGCAAGCCGCCCATCCAGCTTGCGATCCCACGACACGTAGCTGCCGAGCCCGACGGGGAGCCCCCGCACCACCACCTCGAAGCAACCGCCCACCGTGTCGCCCTCCTCCCGGGCGGCGTCGATGGCCGCGATCATGTCCGTCTCGGCCTCGCGGTCGAGCGTGCGCAGGGGTGATGCGTCCGCCACCCCGTTCAGGTCGGCGGGCAGCGCGTCAGCGACCCGCGCCTCGACACCTCCGATCCGCGTGACGTGGCTGCCGACCGTCACGCCGAGTTCCCCGAGCAGGGTGCGGGCGACAGCGCCGCAGGCGACCCGCGCGGCGGTTTCGCGGGCGGAAGCCCTCTCGAGGACGTCCCTCGCGTCGCGTCGGTCGTACTTGAGGACCCCGGTGAGGTCCGCGTGCCCCGGCCTGGGGAGGTAGACGGGGCGGAGCGCCTTGGGGTTGATGTCGGGCTCGGGCGGTTCGTGCGCCATCGCCGTGGTCCAGTTCTTCCAGTCCCGGTTCCAGATGACCATGGAAACGGGGGACCCCAGGGTGGTGCCGAGCCGCAGTCCCGAGACGATCTCGGCACGGTCCGATTCGATCTGCATGCGCCGTCCCCTGCCGTAGCCTCCCTGCCGCCGGATCAGATCCGGATCGATGTCCGCGGACGGGTCCAGCGGCAGGCCGGCCGGCACTCCCTCCACAACGGCCACGAGGCCGCGGCCGTGGGATTCTCCGGCGGTGTGAAACGACAGGTGCTTGAGGGACATCGGCGGGCTGGGAGATGGCGTTTGCTGGCGGGCGGACGGGACCGCCCGGCTGTCCATAGATAGCGAAGGCCCCGTTCACGGGGAAGTTCCGGGCACGATCGTCGGTGTCACCATGATGAGAAGATCGCGCTGGACCGAGGACTTCCTTTCCGTGGAGAAGAGCCTTCCGATCAGGGGCAGATCCATCAGCAGGGGGATGCCCGCCCTGACTTCGCCCGCCTCGGCGACCGTCAGTCCTCCGATCACCACGGTCTCGCCGTCCCTCAGGAGGACCTGCGACTCGGCCTTCTGTCGACGGAAGGTCAGGCCCACATCCGACGGCGCAAGGTCCGCCGAGGACCTCTCGGCAGACAGATCGAGAAGGATGTCGCCGCCAGCGGTAATACGCGGAGAGACTTCCAGTATTACCCCTGTCTCCATGTAGTCTACCGTCGCGACCGGAAGGACACCCCCGCTTCCGTCGGCGGTGCCCGGCTGCAGCTGCGCCCCCGCGTCGAGCACGCGCACAGGGGTCTCTTCGCCCACCAGGATCCTTGCCGTGCGGTTGTCCATCACGCGAACCGACGGTTGGGCCTCCACGTTGGTGAGCTCATTCGCGTCGAGGGCGTCGATGAAGCCGATCAGGGTACTGCGTCCGACGACCAGCGAGGTCAGGACAGACAGCGTGGGGCCCACGATCCGATCGCCTGCGTTGCCCAGCGCCGCGATGGAGTTGCCGCCGAGCGCCACCACGTCCGTGCCCCTCGGCACCTGTTCCTCCGGGAGCGAAATGACACCGTCACCATCGGTGTCCGCGACGCCGGGCGTGAGGAAATTGAGCTGGTTTCCACCGGTGTCCTTCAGGTCATAGGTGATGCCGAAGCCTTCAAGCCTGGTGCGGTTGATGAAGATGATCTTCGCCGCGATGTCCACCTGCATGACGCGCACGTCGAGAGCATCGACCAGCTGCGCCACCGCATCCAGAATCCGGGGGATGTCGGTCACGACGACGGTATTGGTCGCAACGCCGACCGATGTCCTCCCCCGCTCCGTGAGGAGCGCCGAGGCCAGCGCTTCGAGTTCTCCGGCTTCCACGTAGCTGGTCCGAAACGACCTGGTGGCCACCGGCAGGACGGCTTCGTTCTCGAAGAGCTGCCGGGCATCCTCCACACGGATGATTCCGTTCTCCTGCTCGTGAACGACGAGGCCGTAGGCTTCCATGAGCGCTCGCAGCGCGACATCCCACGGTTGCCCGCGGATTTCGGCAGAGAGGAGTCCTTCCACCCGCGCCCCTGCCACGATCGAGCGTCCCGAGAACTCGGAGAAGGCAAAGAGGACATCGCGGATCGGCGTCTCGTGGAAGGACACCGTGATCGAATCGCGGGGCAGCTGTTCCGGAGCGGCGGGCTCGGGGGCGGCGGAGGGCACCAGGACCCGCTCCGCGGCGAAGCCCGCATGCGGAAAGAGGGCGAGAGCCGCGGCCAGGGCGAACGGCAACTGGGTCCGGTTCATCATCGGCAACCTTGCCGGGGGCCGGATTGTGCCACGACACGGCGCTCGGTCCCCGCCGGTCCCTCCGCCTCGACGACGATGTGATGCTCGTGGATCGCGAGGATCCTGGTGTTTCCGATCCGGTCGCCGAGGCGCAGGCGGCGGGTGCCACCGACCTCAACGGCAGCCGCATCGCCCGTTTGACCTCCTGCAGCCGGTCGCCCGAAAACAGCCCGGACCACCACCACGCTCAGCCGGGGATCGGTGTGGCTGATGATCCCCAACACCTCCACCTCCATTGCGACGGAATCCTCCAATGGCGTGGGGCCGGACGCGGGAAGAAAGGGGTCCCGGCGCCCTGCAGCGACGTAGGTGAAGGTGTCGCGCTCCAGTGTCGGCGAGTTCCCGGGCATCAGCGAATCGGCAGATTGGAAACGGCCGGGACGGGTGGAGGCGCTGTCGCCGCCCTCCCCGGCCGGAGTCTGCCCCAGGACCGGTCCACAAGGCGCGATCATGAGCCAGAGCAGGAACTGGCGGATCAGGATTCTGGTCATTGCTCCCTCACATTCTTTCGTTCGTTGCGGGGCTGCCGCCCCTCTGCGCGATCTTCACCCGGATACGCATCCGGAAACTGGCCACGACCGTGACCTGTTGGTTACCGGCGGCATCCGAGGCAGTGTTCTCCGCGGCCATGATCATGTCGCCGGCCGCCAGGACGTGGTCCAGAGATGCGATGGCCGCGATATACGATCCGATCGCGTGGTAGGTCCCCCTGACCGCCACCTGATAGCTCCAGAGCTCATAGGGTTGGTGCGGCTCGGGGGGTTCGGGACGGAACATCGTCATTTCGACGCCGGCCCGGCGCTCCGCCACCGCGACCGCCTCCATCAGCGCCGGAACCTCGTCTCCCGAAGGGATCAGCGCCTCGAGCTGCCCAGCCAGCTGTTCATGGGATGCGAGCCTGCGGTCAAGGGCGGTCCTGTCCGGTTTCGGATCGTCGTCACGCCGCCTGTTCCCCTCCAGGAGCGCCTGGAGCCTGGATTCGCGGTTCCGCGTCTCCTCGACTCTGGGCGCGTAGGCGTGGGTGTGCACAAGGTACACGCCGGTGAGTGCCAGACACGCCAGCGCAGCCGCGCTTTTCCGAACCGAGCCCTGCAGAACCACCTTCATCTCTGAACCGCCGGCGAGGTGTCCGACACCAGCAGGTGCCGGTCCAAGAGGTGCGGGCGCGAGTCCCGATAGTCTGCTTCGAGGACGAAGAAGTAGACGTTGTGGTCCCGTCCGGAATCGATCGACGGTTCGATCAGGTGTTCGGTACTCACCAGACGCACGTCGTGGATGAAATCGGAGGACTCCATGCCGTCCCAGAAGCGTGAGAGGGCAACATTCCCGAAGGTCTTGCCTTCGACTCTGAATCGAATCCTGCCGTCGTCCGCGGAGAGCTGGGCGATCTGAACGAGCCACGCCTCGGGCGGCAGCGCCTTCGCCACTTCGTCGAGCAGCCGCGGCCAGACATACCGCCTCGCGTCCAGATCGCGAATCACTGAGACCCGTGTCCTCAAGGAATCGAGCCGGGCGACGACGGACCGCGTCTCCGCGGCGAGCGAGGTGGTTCGCGCGGAATCCAGGACGGCACTCTCCAGTGCGGCGTTCAGTTCGCCGATCCTCTCGCGCCCGGCGAGCAGAAGCCAGATTGAACTGGTCACGGACAGGAGGAAGACGGCGCTCGACGCCTGGACCCAGGGATCCTGCGCGAGGAAACGGAAGGGCTTGCGCGGAACCGGTGTCGAGGAAACACGCCTCTTCCCCTGTGCGCTGATCCCTGGAAGAAGATCGACTTCAATCATGATCCACTATCCCCGATCGCGTCACGCGGTGCGCAACGCCAGTCCCAGAGTGAGGAGGAACAGCGGCGCCGCCCGTGAAAGCAACTCGTGGCCCTTTGCACCGGTGCGCACCGCAACCTGTTCGAAGGGATTCGCAACTCGGGTCTCCACCTTCATTCTCCGACCAATGCTCTCGACCATTGCCGGAACGCAGGCACCACCCCCGCACAGGAACACCCTCCCCATTCCCAGCCCCGGGTTCCGCGTGCGCTGGAAGGCGGCTGCACGCTCGACTGCGGTGGCAACGAGGTCGGCAGCCTCTTCCAGTGCTCCGTCGAGCCCGGGAAGATCGCCGTTTCCCCGGATCGCCTCGATTGCCCGCTCCACCGACGAACCGTTGTCCCGCGCGAGCGATTCCGCCAATCGGCTCAGTCCGAAGTGGTGATCGCGCGACAGCACCGGGACCCCCTCGTGCAGCACGCTGATGCGGGTAGCGTCGTGTCCGAAGTCGACCAGGGCCACCAGATCCTCGGCCATACCGGGGTAGTTGTGGGTGAATGCGTTGCCCAGCGCGAAGGCCTCGATGTCGAGGAGCACGGCGCCGATGCCCGCTTCCGCAAGCAACCTGACCCGCTCCTCCACGCGCTCACGCCTCGCGGCGACGAGGAGGACCTCCATGTGGGGTCCCTGCCCGTTCGGGTCGAGTACCTGGAAGTCGAGCTGAACGCCGCTGATGTCGAAGGGAATGTGGCGTTCGGCCTCTCGACGGATCGCCGAGCCGGCCTCATCTCCCTTCAGGCGGGGAAGCTGCAGCTTCTTCATGAAGACATCGTGTCCTCCGAGTGCCGTAACGACTTCCCGTGTTGCGATGCCGGCCTGTTCCACGAGTCTCCGCATGGCGTCTACCACCAGTCCGGGTTCCCGGACTTCACCGTTGGCGATCGCTCCGGGCGGCATGGGGCGCATCTCCAACTTCTGTAACTCCGGCCGGTCTCCCCCCTGGCCCACTTCGGCGATCTTCACGAATCCGGTCCCGATGTCCAGGCCCACGGTCGTCCGGTTCGGTCCGAACAGCCCCATTACCGTGATCCTCCAGCCGGGGACAGCGGACCCGCCGACGTACGCCCGGGAAGGGGAAGGAGCCGGGCCAGCGAAGTTGCGCGGCTGAGTGCCTCGACCGCGGCGCACGCGGCCCCGTCGACCTCGACCCCGGGGGCCACCGTGAGCGTTCCGCCGGCGCGGAGCAGTCCCGTTACGCCCGATCCGCCCACCAGCATCAGATCTCCGGCAACCAGCAACAGCCCGGTCCACGATGCTCCCGCGTCCACGGTCAGATCCCCGTCCACCACGAGCACTCCCGCGCCCCGCTGGCGCAACCGCGCGGCGCCGCTTCCGAACACCAGCCCGGACCAGCAATCCGGGCACGCCGGTACCAGCCGACCCTCGGCCGATAGGCGCGTATCGGCCAGACTCTCCAGCATCGGCGCGCTGAACCGTCCCAGCCTGATGCGATCGAAGTTCGGACCATCACTGCCCGCGCCCCACTCCGGCGGCTCCGGGAGCGCACCGCTCAGGAGCGGCCCCGGATGGCCGAACGCCTGCGCGAGCAACGGCAGGTGGCTGCAGCCGGAGATGCCGGGACGTTCGCGCAGAATGAGGTCGGTGCGCACGCGCGAACCCGGGGCGATCACCACCGCCGCGGCCTCAAGCACCGCGCGGTGACCACCGATCCGTGCTTCCGGGTCCAGCCACCACACCACCCTGGCGTACCGTGTCGGCACGCCCCCACCCCACCATGCCTCCCCGACCAGAAGGTGGAATTCCGGCGCGATCCGGAGGTCGAGCACGCGCCGGACCCCGTCGCCTCCCATCGTCTCGCGCGACATCTCCACCGCAGGTCCCCCGACCACGCCGATGGTCCGGCCCCGAGTTCTGTCGATCGCCTCCGCTACGCTCGCCGCAGCTCCATTCTGCGCGGCCAGCACCCTTCCCGCGCTGCCGGCTGCACGCAGTTGCCCAAGGGCCGCGGCGAGGGCCGCCGCCGCGATCCCCGCCAGAACCGTCAGCGCCAGAAGGGCGAGCACGAGGGCAAAGCCCCTGCGGTCGTCCGCAATCAGGCGCATCATCGCATCCCCCTGCTCGTCCAGCCAAATGAAGACGGCAGCGGACCTGGTTCCCGCCATGTGACCACGGTGGACACACCGTTCGGGCCCGCCGGGACAAGCTCGGTCGAATCCGCCATGATCCCGCCGCCCGTCAATGGCTGCCAGCCACCGTTTCCGCGACGGTAGCGAAAGGCGCCGTCCGAAAGCCGGTAGGCCCCGCGCTCGTAGTAGGCGGCGACAAGCAAGTCCGCCCTGGGCGGATCGAGATACCAGACTTCGGCCTGAAAACCCGCGAGCTTCTGACAATCGAGACTTCCCCGGCGGGACCGCCTCACCAGCGCGGCCGGCCTCCAGGCCCCGTCCCGCGAGAGAACCAGGACCGAGTCCTTGGACGGATCCGGCGCCCGGTATCCCGAAACTGACACCGCCAGTCCCCGCGCGGGTTGCGTATGGCAGCGAAAGGCGGTGCCCCGAAACGCACGGAGGTGCAGCTCGCCGTTGGCGACGGTCCAGTCCACTCCACCCCGGCCCTGCCCCACCTCGGCCGTGATTACATGGTGGATGAGCCGCGTCTCGTCCAGAATCCTCGCGCCGGTAGCGACCCGCGTCCCCACCATGCTCTGCACCGCGGCAACCCACCAGCAGACCTGAACCAACATCAGAAGTAGCGTTGCCGCAACGATGGCCTCCGTCAGCGCAAAGCCGCCGCGGCGCGCCCCGGAACGCCTCACCGCCCACCTCATCGAACGGTGGCCGCTATGGTGAATTCGATCTGTACCGGAGCCGGCAGAGCCACATGTTCGAACCGGGCCCAACCTCTCGCGCCCGGAGCCCGCGGAATGCTCCACGCGAGGTCACCCGACGGCAATTCGGCGACTCCCGCGCCATGACCCCCTTCGGCGACGACCGAATCCGCAAAGTTCCGGAGCAGCACGTGGGCCTCGTCCAGCGCTCTGGCGTGAACCAGGGTGCGAGCAGCGGTGGCCGTCAGCGACGCGACTCCCGCCACGCCCACGCTGACGATCACCACCGCTACCAACAGTTCCACGATCGAAACCCCCGAGCGTTTCATCGTCTCGCCACACGGCCCAGCGAGGAGACCACCAGCGAACGCTCCTCTCCGGCAAGTGTGAAGCGGATCGTCTGGCTGGAAACCAGGCCCAGGCCCAGAGGGCCGTACCGAATCCGCGCCGTGGGCCGTCCGCGCGACAATTGAAGCGCAACCCCGCCCTTCCCCAGGGGCGCCTCCGCCACGGTATCTCCCGCAGCCGAGATGAGCATTGCCCAGGGCGGGTCGGCGGTGAGTTCCACCGTCGCACCCCCCTCCCCGATCGCCGTCCACCTGGCCTCGGCTAGAAGCCGTGCCACTTCTTCCTGCGAGCGGCTCAGGCAAAACGATGTGCGCAGCCGGGCCGCCGAGCCGAGCAGGGGCGGAGCCAGAACCGCCAGCAAGGCGAGCACTGCGGCGATCTCGATGATGGAATAGCCCCCACACGCGCCTGCAACCCGCCTCACCTGGTACATGCGACCTGGCCCTCCGCCTTCGGAGACACATCCCCGATGGTCGGCGCGGTAACCGATCCGTAGTAGATGGCGCAGCCCTCGTCGCTCGCCAGAGCCTTGTGGGTCGCCACCGCGGTCCATCCCGTGGTGGTGCCGGTTGCGGTGATGTCCACCGCCTCCGACGCGACGAACCCCAGATCCGCCAGCGAGGCGCTGTACTTGTAGTTCGTGGCGTAGTACAACTCCTGCTGCGCGGCCAGGTTGCGCACATCGGACTTCATGGCGGCGAAGTAGGCCTTCTCCCTCGTCGCCGAAAACTGCGGGATGGCGATCGCCGCCAGAATCCCGATGATGATCAGGACGATCAGTAGTTCAATCAGCGTAAAGCCCTGTCTGTCATTCATTTGAATACTCCTTCCTCAAGTTGTTTGTTACTGACCGGCTGGTTTTGTCTCGGACGAGCCATGGATGCCGGGTCGGGTCCGTTCCCGGCCCCGGGAAGTGGTGTCCGACCAAGGTGTGGGGTATCCGGGGGCGCTGGAATAGCAGAATCGGCCTGATTTCTGTTCGCCGGGGATTCCGGCCGACCGGAAGCGGTTGCTATTCCGCCTGGCGACCCTGGCAGTCTGCGGACAGTCTCCGCAGGGGAGACCTACTCCACCGACTGCCGGGGCCGGAAGGACTCCTCAGGCTCCCAGGGACGCGCACGGGGACCCCAGAGATTGCAGCGCATGATGAACCAGATTGCGGAGATGCCGTCCTTCCACCCGATCTTCTTCCCCTCCGCATAGGTTCGCCCGTCATAGCTGATCGGCAGTTCGTACACACGCGCGCCGGCCTGCGCCAGCCGCGCGGTGATCTCCGGCTCGATCCCGAAGCGGTCCACGGTCAGAGGCAGGGACCTGAGCAGGTCGGTCCGCACCATCTTCTGGCAGGTCTCCATGTCGGTGAGATTCAGATTGGTGAGGACGTTGCTGAGGAGCGTTAGGAACCTGTTCCCGAGCGTATGCCAGAAGAAGAGAGCGCGCCTCGGGGCCCCCAGGAAGCGGGAACCATACACCGCATCCGCCCTCCCATCCGCGATCGGCTGGAGCAGACGCGGGATCTCTCCGGGGTCGTACTCCAGATCCGCATCCTGGACCACCGTCACCTCCCCCGTCGCCCGCCCGAAGCCGGTGCGCAGGGCCGCCCCCTTGCCGCGGTTCCGTTCGTGCATGAAGAGCTGGTCGATCAAGCCCCCGTCCCGCAGTCCCGGCAGCAGCTCACGGGTCCCGTCGGTGGAGCCGTCGTCCACCACGATTACCTCCTTGGACACCTCTACCGCAGCCACCCGGCGCAGCAGGCGCTCCACCGTGCGTGCCTCGTTGTACACCGGGATCACGATCGAGACGGTCACCGGCCGACCGGCCGCCAGCGCGCACACCGGTCAGTTCTCCCGGTTTGGGGTCATGGAGCGCGGGGATGCGACCCGGTTCGGCTCGATACCGCCCCGGTGCGTCAGGATCCCGAAGGGAGCTGGAGCAACTGCCCCGCGTAGATCCGCGAACTCCGGAGGTTGTTGGCCGACTTCAGCTCGTCCACCGTGGTACCGTGGGCCCTGGCAATGCCCCACAGCGAATCCCCGGAACGGACCCTGTAACGCGTCGGTGTCGAGTGGACCGCTTCCGCCTCAGCCACCCTCACTTCTGCCGTCAGTTGCTGGCGAGACTCCAGGTTGGCCACATAGGCGGCGTATTGGCGGGGATAGACGGCGATGTGGTAGTGTCGCGGATTGCGTTCGAGCGTGGCCTGAAGTACCCCCTGCCGTTCCAGCGGAACCAGGACCTCGTTTTCAAGCCAGCTTCGGCAGTCGCGCCTGGTGCTCCACCGGAGGTCGACGGCCATCCCCATTGGATGCACCGAGTACTTCCTGGAGGAATTGCTTGGCTGGTGCGACACCGGCCGCGTGAGGCTGGTCACCACCAATTGCTCTCCGCACGCGCTCCGGTACTGCGTCGCAAGTCGCTCGACGAACAGCTTCACCTCGGGACGCGCGTAGGGGAACGACACCTGGTGCAACCGGTAGTCGCGGTTCCCCTTGAGTGGCACCAACAGGCCCAGCTCGACGAACCGATTAACGTGCGAAGCGTCTCTCAGCTTGGTGAAGTCGTGAAGCCGGGCCTGCTCGTACTGCTCCTCCATGGCGCGGTTTCCACCCCGCAGGATCTGCGCCGCGACTCCGGCTGGCCACGCCGCGACCGCAAGCGCCAGGAGAGAGGCGCCCAGTACGCTTGCCTTGAAGCCACTCGCCGGTATGACCGGCAACGGGTGCCGGACCAGTCCCCGAAGTTTCACGATTCGTCGCCTCCTCGGCCGGTGTTGCCGGTTCGCCTCAGTCTAGGAACATATGTATATCCACCCGCTTTCGCTACCCGCCGATGCCCCACGAAGCCACCACCGTGCTCACTCCGTTGATGGCCAGCTGCACCCCCACCACCATCACCAGCAACCCCATGAGACGGGTGACCACGTTGAGCCCCGTTCTGCCGAGCGCGCCCAGGAGTGCGGGAGCAAGCATCAGGCACGGGAGCGTCACCGCGCCGACCAGCAGCGCCGCCGCATACACCGAAGCCAGCTGCACCGGGTTGACCGCCTGGCCGGCCAGCGTGATCACGGTCACGATCGTCCCCGGTCCGGCGAGCGTCGGGAGTCCTAACGGAATGATGGCGAGGCCCTCGCGCCCGGCGGCCTCGTCCTGCTCCCTCCGCGTCGTCTTGACGCGGGAACGCCGCGCGGAAAGCATGTCCGACCCGATTCCGAAGAAGATCACCCCCGCGGTGATCTGAAACGCCTCCGTCGTGATCCCGAAGAAGCGCAGGATCGCGAACCCGGCAAAGGTGAAGACGACCATCACCACAACCGAGGTCAGCACGCCCAGGCTTGCCGTTGCGAAACGCTGGCGCGGGCTGTCGTCCGCGGTCAACGACACGAACATCGGCATCGCGCTGAGCGGATTGTAGACCACCAGCAACGACGTGAAGGCGATTACGGCGAAGGCCAGATCGTCTTGCATTTCAAATGGGCCGGGCGATCCCGGGGGGCTTCATCGGGCCGCCGCGTAATTCTCCGCCGCGACCGTCCAGTTGACCACGTTCCAGAAGGCCGCGACATAGTCGGGGCGTCGGTTCTGGTAGTTGAGATAGTAGGCGTGTTCCCACACATCGACGCCCACGACCGGCACCTTCCCCTCCATGACGGGCGTATCCTGGTTCGCGGTCGAAAGCACCTCGAGCGCGCCGTTCCCGCCAACGGCCAGCCAGGCCCAACCTGACCCGAAACGCCCCACCGCGGCCGCGGCGAACTGCTTGCGGAAGTCGTCGAAGGAACCGAACGCGGCGTCGATCGCCGCCGAAAGCGCCCCGCCCGGCGCGCCGTCGCCACCCGGCGTCATGAGGCGCCAGAAGAACTCGTGATTGACGTAGCCACCCCCGTTGTTGCGCACGGCGGTGCGAATTGCCTCAGGCAGGGCCGACAGGTTCGCGATCAGATCGTCGGCGGACATCCCGTGGAGCTGCGGGTGCGGTGCGAGAGCGGCGTTGAGGTTGGCGGTGTAGGCAGCATGGTGCCTGCCGTGATGGATCTCCATCGTGCGGGCGTCGATGTGGGGCTCGAGGGAGTCATGGGGATACCCCAGTTCGGGAAGCTGGAACGGGTAGGCCATCTGTGCGGTCTCCTGGACGAGGTTACCTTGCTGGCAGCGCGCACACTGCCGGGCGGGAGGTAGAAGGTTGTCGGAAACCGGGATGTCCTCGCAAGGTTCCAGGAAAATCCTCCTGGTCGACTGCGACAGCTTTTTCGTGCAGGTGGCCCGGCTGGAGGACCCTGGCGGCGCGGGCAAGCACCCCCTGCTGCTGGTCGGCGGACAGAGCAATCGGGGGGTAATCACGTCGGCTTCGTACGCGGCGCGCGAGTACGGAGTGCGCTCCGGGATGCCCACGCGCCGGGCGCTCGCACTCTGCCCCGGCGCCGAGGTGGTGCCGGTGCCACGGGGGGCGTGCGTCGAGCGGAGCCGGGCGGTGCGGGAAGCGCTCCACGAACTGTCGCCGGTGGTGCAGGCGGCGTCCATTGACGAGTTCTATCTGGACCTCACCGGGACCGGGAGGATGCTCGGGGGCGAGGAGCTGGCCGCGACGGCGGACCGCATCCGCCGGGTGGTGCGGAAGCGCACGGAGATCGCGGTTTCACTGGGTGGCGGCACGCAGCGCGTGGTGGCCAAGGTCGCCACCCGGCTGGCGAAGCCGAACGGCGTGCATGTGGTGGCACCGGGCCGGGAAGCCGCGTTCATGTCGCGTTTTCGGCTCTCGGATCTTCCCGGGATCGGGCCCGCGTTCCTCCGCCAGCTGGAGGGGAAGGGGCTGAGCACCGTCCGGGAGGCCGCCGCGGTCGAGGCGGAATGGCTGGCGCGGTGGTTCGGTCCGGGACGCGGCACCTGGCTCTGGGAGCGGGTGCGTGGCATCGATCCCAGCGAAGTGGACGCCCGCGACAGGCGCAAGTCGATCAGCTCGGAGCGCACGTTCTTCGAGGACATCGATGATGACGACGAGCTGGAGCGCCGGATGCTCGCACTGAGCTGCAACGTCGGGCGCCAGCTGCGGGTGAAGGAACTCAGGGCCCGCACCGTAACTGTTAAGATAAGGGACCACGACTTCACGACGCGCCAGGCCGGCAGCACCCAGCCGGAAGGGCTAGAGACGGACCGAGCGATCTTCGCAGTCGCAACCTCGCTCCTCCATCAGCTGCGCCACCGGCGCCGCACGGGGGTCAGGCTTCTGGGGGTCGGTGTCTCGAACCTGGTTCGCCAGGCGGCGAGCACCCAGCTCGACCTGTTCGGCGACGGCATCGCGCTGGAAAGTGAGCGGGACCGCACCATCGCCCGCGCGGTGGACCGGATTCGCGAGCGCTACGGTCGGGAGGCACTCCGGCCGGCCCGGGTGCTGGACCAACCCGACAAGTGACACCGGTCCCTACTTGTCCCTCCACGGCTTCCTCCCGAAGTAGTCCTTCGTCATCGCCACCACCTGGGGCGCCAGCAGCCCCAGCGCGATCAGGTTCGGCCAGATGACAATCGACAGGAACACGTCGCCCAGATCCCAGATCACGCTCAACGGCAGCACGGCCCCGACGAAGTGCAGGAGCACGAACATGACCTTGTACGGGATCACCGCTCTCGCGCCGAAGAGGTAGTTGGCGCAGCGGTCGCCGTAGTAGCTCCACGCGATCGCGGTCGAGATGGCGAAAAGCAGCACCGACAGCACCACGATGTAGTGCCCCCAGTCCCCCAGCGGCGACAGCCCTTCACGGAAGGCCGCCATGGTGAGGGGCGCCCCGCTCTCGACCGCCATGCCGTAGAGCGACGTGTAGGTCTGTCCGTCGTCACCCGTGGCCGTTCCGGCCCCGGGATCGATAACTCCGCTGAACACCTGCGTTTGCGCCTCGTCCACGTAGAGCATGGGCACGGGAACCTCGTGCCACGAGACCTGCGGATCTTCGGGTCCGGTGGCGGCGTGCGCCCCGCCGTCGATCCGGATCGGTGCGCCGGGCGACATGTCGGTGTAGCCCCCGTCCACCTGAACCGCCCGGTAGGAGAGGTCCCCTCCGCTCAGGGTGATCTCGGTCTGGAAGCGTTCGCTCCAAACGCCCGTCATGATCAACAGCAGGCCCGTCATGGTGCAGATGATGATTGTGTCGATGAAGGGTTCCAGCAGCGCCACGACCCCCTCCGACACCGGCTCGTCGGTCTTCGCGGCCGAGTGGGCGATCGGCGCCGACCCCTGCCCCGCCTCGTTGGAGAAGAGCCCTCGGCGCACCCCCCACATCCTGTGTGTTTTACACTGTGCGGGGCCCCGGGGGAAGGGGGCGGGGGGGATTGGGGGGTGGGGGGTGATAAAAAATTGTGGGGGGGGGGGGGGGGTGGGGGGGGGGGG
>VXLT01000236.1 GCA_009841475.1 Gemmatimonadota bacterium | reverse complement strand
GGGTGGCGGGGGTGGTGGAGGAGGCGAACGCGGCCTCGGCCGGGGTGGGCGTGAGCGTCTCGGCCGACAACGGGACGCACCAGGTGGTGAGCGGCCCGGCAGACGAGATCGCCGCGATCTCGGAGCGCCTCGAGTCGGAGGGGATCCGCGTGAGGCGGTTGAACACGACCAAGGCGTTTCACAGCGCGCTGGTGGAGCCGGTGCTCAGACGCGTGGGAGCGGCGCTTGACGACGTTGCGGTGGCACCGCCTTCGCTGACGGTGGTGAGCAACCTGACGGGTGAGGTGGTGGGGCGGGGGGAGACGCTGGACGGGGACTACTGGAGGCGGCACGCGCGTGAAGCGGTGGCATTTGCGCGCGGTGTCGACACGCTGGCCGGCCTGGGCGTGGACCTGGTGATCGAGATCGGTCCCCGCTCGGTGCTGGGCCCGATGGCGCTGTCGGCGTGGCCGGAGTCGGTCGGGACGCCGGCGCCTGCGGTGCTGTCGAGCATGCGGCCGCCGGAGGGTGGAGGGGCGGCGGGGGGCGGCGATGGCTTCGTGGACGCGGTCGCGCAGGCGTACGAAGCGGGATTGCCAATCCGTTTCGAGGGGCTCTTCGCGGGTGAGTCGCGGCGGCGCATCTCGCTGCCGGGCTACCCGTTCCAGCGGACCCGCCACTGGCTGGCGGCGCCGAGGTCGCGCCGTCGGGGGGCGGGCCACACCCTGCTGGGCGAACGTCACGAATCGGCCCGCGGCGAGACAACCCACGAAAACGAGATCTTCCCCTCGGACCCGCCCTGGCTGGAGGATCACAAGGTATTCGAGCGCGTCATCGCCCCCGGCGCGATGTACGGGGCGATGGCCGCGACGGCGTCGCTCGCCGAGGGGAGCGGCCCGGTCGCCGTAGAGGAGGTGCAGCTCCACAACGCGCTGGTCTTCGCGGAGGACGGCTCGGAGGACGCGCCGGGCGAGGGGGGGCGCAAGGTGCAGCTCGTGATGGACGCTCCCGGGGAGGGGCCGTCGCGCCGCTTCCAGATCTTCAGCCGGGGGGATGGGGGGGCGCAAGAGCCGTGGATCCTGCATGTGGAAGGGAGTGTCTCGCGGGGCGCTCCCGTTCCGGAATCCGGCTCGCGAGTTGATCTGGACGCAATGAGGGCCGGCATGTCGCCGGTGGATCCGGCCGGCTACTACCGCGCCAGAGCGGAGACCGGCGTCGATCTCGGCCCCTCCTTCCGCACCCTCGCCAGGGCCTGGGCCCGCCCCGGCGAGGCGTTGGGCGAAATCTCCTTCCCCGAGGCTCTCGGCCGCAACACGCTGGAAATCCATCCGCTCCTGCTGGACGGCTGTTTCCAGGTCGTCGGGGCGGCGCGCAACCTGGACGGACCTCACGGTTCGGTCACCTATCTGCCCTTCGGCTGGGAGCGGATGTGGCTGACGGCCGACCGCCTGCCGGATCGGGTCGTCTGTCACGTTCGTCTGAGCCAGGGGTCCCGTGGCGCGGACTTGGAGGAAGGCGAGGCGCCGGAGGTCCTCAGCGGCGAACTGCGCATCTACGATCCGGACGGGGGAATGCTCGGCGGATTCTCCGGATACACGATCAAGCGCGCGACGCGTGGGGCGCTGCTTTCAGCGGTCGAAGGGGTGAAGGATCTGCTGTATGAGGTCGTGTGGCGGGAGCGCGCCCTTCCGCCGGGGATGCCGGATGCGGAGTTCTTCCCGAGTCCGGCGGAGGTAAAGGCCGGTGCCCGGCTCTTCACGGAATACCTGACCGAAGCCGGAGTCTCGCCCGACGGCCGCAACGCCCTGCTCGCGGATCTCGAGCATTGGTCGTGGTCCTACGCAGTCACGACGCTGGAAACGCTAGGCTGGGATCGGAAGCTGGGTGCGGTGGTGCAGGCTGAGGAGTTGCGCGAGGAACTCGGGGTTCAGCCGGAACACCGAAAGCTCTTCCGCCGCATCCTGGAAATGGCGGCCAAGGCCGAGGTCTTGAAGGAAACGGAGGGCGGCTTCGTAGTCTTAAAGGGACCCGATGATCCCCTGCCCGGGCACCTGCCGCCCGACCCCGACGCACACGCCGCCGTGATGGCCGGGCGGTACTCCCACGGCCAGACCGAGGTCGGGCTCTTTCGCCGGTCCGGCGGCGCGCTTCCCGATGTCCTGCGGGGCCGCGAGGATCCGCTGACGCTCCTGTTCAGCAGCGGCGAGCCCACCGCCGCCGATCTGTACCTCAAGGCACCAGTCGCGCGTGCGGCGAACCGCTTGCTCGAAGTGGCGGTCCAGGCTTTGGTGGATGCCCTGCCAAAGGGTCGCCGCCTCAGGGTGATCGAGGTCGGCGCGGGGACAGGATCAGCTACGGCCTCGGTGTTGCCGGTGTTGCCGGACGGCCAGTTCGACTACGTATACACCGACATCTCCGCCGGCTTCTTCGCCGAGGCGGAGGCGCGGTTCGGCGACGGGGGCGGGTGCATCGAATACCGTCCGCTCGACATCGAGAAGGACCCCGTCGAGCAGGGCTTCGACCCCCACGGCTACGACCTGATCATCGCGTCCAACGTCCTGCACGCGACCCGCTACCTGGAAGAAACGCTCGCGCACTGCACGCGGCTCCTCGCGCCGTCGGGCCAGCTTGTCGCGCTCGAGAACCTCAGCGGCCTCGGCTGGATGGACCTGACCTTCGGCCAGCTCGACGGCTGGTGGCGCTTCGCGGACGCCTACCGCCCGCATCACGCCCTGGCGAGTCCGGCCGTCTGGCGCCGCGCGCTCGGCGACGCGGGTTTCGACGCCGTCGAGGTGCTGGGTGTGGACGAGTCGGACACGACCCGGATCTTCGACAAGGGGGTGATCGTGGCCCGCGGGCCCCGGGAGGTGCGCGAGCCGCCGGGGGTCTGGGTCTTGCTGGGCGACGAGGGGGGGCTGGCCGCGAAGCTCGCGGATGAGCTGGCGGGGCGGAACCAGACGGTGGTGCTGGCGGGCGGCGAGTCGGCCGACGCAGACGAATCGATTGCCGAGGGCCCCGGGATCTTCGACGCCACTGTCCATCCGGACGACCGCGACTCGTGGCGCACGCTGGCCGAGAGCCTGCCGCGCGGGGTGCCTTTCAGCGGCGCCGTCCACTTCGGCGCCCTGGATGGCCGCGGGGAAGAGGCCACAACCGAGCAGATGGCCGCGGACGTGAAGCGGGTGGGCGCGAGCGCGCTCGCGTTGGTGCAGGGCCTCGCCGACGCCGACCTGACTCCCGAGAAGGGCTTGTGGTTCATCACGCGGGGCGCGCAGGTCCTCGAGCGGGAGCGCGGCGGTCAGCTGGCGGGCGCGGCGTTGTGGGGTTTCGGCAAGGGCGTGGAGCGCGAAGCCGCGCATCTGATGCCGCGCATGATCGATCTGGACCCGGGACGGATGGCCCCACTGCCCGATCTCGCGAACGAATTCCTGTACCCGGATCCGGAGAATCACATCGTGTACCGGTCCGGACGACGCCAGGTGGCGCGAATGGTTCGCGGGGAGTCCGGGCCTGAGCGTCTGGGCCTCCCGGAGGGATCGAGCTGGGTGCTGGCTCCCGATCCCGCCGGCGTCTTCGACCGCCCGTTCGTCCAGCAGCTGCCGGTGCGCTCTCTGGAAGCGCATGAGGTTCGCGTCGAGGTGGAGGCCGCCGGACTGAACTTCTGGGACGTCTTCCGGTCGCTCGGCTTCATCGAGGAAGGGCTGCTGGGCCGGGAGATGTGTGGTCACATCGTCGAGGTGGGTGAGGACGTGTCGAACGTCGCCGTCGGCGATCATGTCGTCGGAATGGGGTTCGGTGCGTTCGGGCCCGACATGATCACGCATGAAGAACTGGTTGCGAAGGCCCCGGACGGGTTTTCCACAACCGGGCTGGCGACGATCCCGAGCGCGTTCGTGTCGGCCGCGCTCTCCTTCGAGTACTCGGGGCTGGAGGCCGGCGAACGCGTGCTGGTTCACGCTGGGGCGGGCGGCGTGGGATTGGCAGCCATCCAGCTTGTGCAGGCCGCCGGAGCCGAAGTCTTCGCCTCCGCCAGCGCGCCCAAGCAGGCGTATCTCCGCTCGCTCGGCGTGAGGCACGTCTTCGACAGCCGGCAAACGGCATTCGGCAAGGAGATCCTCGAGGCCACCAATGGCGAGGGTGTGGACGTGGTGCTCAACAGCCTGACCGGCGAAGGCTTCATCGACGCGAGTCTCGACTGCCTCAGGGAGGGCGGTCGCTTCGTCGAGATGGCCCGGCGGGACATCCTGACCGAGGAAGAGATGGCGGAAGTGCGCCCGGATGTGGCCTACGACATCCTGGAGCTCGATGTCCTGAAGAAGACCGAGCCGGCCTGGGTGGGAAGGGTGCTTCGAGGCGTGATGGAGGGGATCGCCGGGGGAGAGCTGAAGCCGATCGTGCACAGCCGGTGGCCGCTGGCCGAGGCCGGGGCCGCGCTGAGCTTCATGAGGTCGGCGCGGCACCTGGGCAAGATCGTAGTGACGACGCCGCCGCTGCAGGGTGGGCGGCTGCGCGAAGACCGCACCTACCTCGTGACCGGGGGACTGGGCGGGATCGGGTGTGCGGTGGCCAACTGGCTCGCCGACAACGGCGCGGGAGCGATCGTGTTGAACGGCCGCCGCGACCCGGATGCCGAGGCCGAAGGGACGATCCGCGGGCTGCGGGAACGCGGGGTCACGGTGCAGGTGGAGCTGGCGGACATGACGGACGCGGATGCGGTCGACCGGATGCTGGCGCGGGTCGATCGCGACCTGCCTCCGCTGGCCGGCGTGATCCACAGTGTCGGCGTGCTCTCCGACGGGGCGCTGACCAACCAGAGCTGGGAGCGGTTCGAGCGGGTGTTGTGGCCGAAGGTGCTGGGTGCCTGGCATCTGCACCGCGCAACCCTGGATCGCGACCTGGACATGTTCGTGCTCTTCACGAGCCGGGTGGGCGTGATGGGGAATCCGGGACAGGCGAACCACGCTTCGGCCAACGCCTTCCTGGACCAGCTTGCCGGCCACCGGCGGGCGCTGGGTCTCGCCGGGCAGGCCATCGCCTGGGGGGCGTGGTCGGAGATCGGCGAAGCGGCGGAGCAGCGGGATCGCATCGACCAGCGGCGTTCGGCGCTCGGGGGCCGTTGGTTCACCCCGGAGCAGGGCATCAGGGCCTTCGACCGGCTCGTGAGACAGGACGCGACGACCTCCGTGGTGATGGCGATGGACTGGGCGGTGTTCGCGGAGGCAGTGGACGAGCGCCCACCGCTCTTGGAGGAACTGCTGTCTGTAACCCCCGACGCCGAGTCGGACACCGCGGCTTCCTCGAAGGATGTGCTTACGCGGCTGCGCGAGGCCCCAGTGGCCGAACGCGAGAATGTGCTGGTGTCCTTCCTGCAGGGAGAGGTTCAGGCCGTGCTGCGGCTCCCGTCGGCCCCGGCTCCTACGGTTGGCTTCTTCGACCTGGGAATGGATTCGCTGATGGCCGTGGAGCTGCGCAACCGGCTCAACCGGGCTCTTTCGGGCACGTACACTGCGCCGAACACCCTGGTGTTCGACTATCCGGACATCCAGGCACTCGCCGCTCACCTGGCTGGAGAGCTGATCGGCGACGGCGGGGCACCCGTGGCGGGGCCGGCACCCGAATCGGGCCCCACTGAGGTATCCCCGGCGCAAGCGGCAGCGCCTGCGGCGTCCCCGACGCCATCCGCGCCCGCGCCCCTCGCGGCATCCACGCCTGCGTCCGCTGCGCCTGCTGCGGCATCTGCGGCGGCATCCCCTGCGCCCGCGGCGGCATCGACGCCGACGCTCGCCGACGACGCAATCGCGATCGTCGGAATGGCGTGCCGCTTCCCCGGCGCCCCGGACCTGGCCGCATTCTGGCAGCAGCTCGCTTCCGGTGCCGACCTGGTGACCGACGGGCGGCGCGACCCCGGCCCCTGGCAGGGCGTCGCCGGAGACCCCAACGGCACCGACGACATGATCCGGCGCGGAGCATTCCTCGAGGACATCGACAAGTTCGACGCCAGATTCTTCCGGATCCCCCCGATCGAGGCGCGGACCATGGATCCCCGCCAGCGGCTGCTGCTTGAAACGACCTGGCACGCACTCGAAGACGCGGGCATGGATCCGGATCAGCTCAAGGGCAGCCGCACCGGTGTGTACGCGGGAGTCGGCTACGGCGACTACCGGGATCTGGTGGTGGCCCGCGGCGAGGCGCACGGGTATCTCGGCACCACGATGAGCGTCACGGCGGGCCGGATTTCCTTTGCCCTGGGCCTCACCGGGCCGGCGGTGCCGCTGGATATGGCCTGCGCGTCTTCGCTCGTCGCAGTCCACCAGGCCGCCGCCGCGCTTCGCCAGGGGGAAGTGGACATGGCCCTGGTCGGAGGCGTCAACGCGATCCTTGCGCCGGAGATCACGACGTTCATGTACGAGGTCGGAATGCTATCCCGGACCGGACGCTGCAGCACCTTCGACGCGGCGGCCGATGGTTTCGTGCGCGGCGAGGGATGCGGGGTGGTGATTCTGAAGCGGCTGGGCGAGGCGCTTGCCGACGGTGACCGAATCTGGGCGGTCGTCCGCGGATCTGCGGTCAACCAGAACGGGACCAGTGCGGGCTTGACGGTGCCGAACGGGCCCGCGCAGGAGCGCGTGATCGAGGATGCGCTCGCCCCAACGGGGATCGCTCCGGGTGAGGTGGACTACCTGGAGGCGCACGGCGCGGGCTCCGACCTGGGCGACCCGATCGAGGTGCAGGCCGCGGCTGCCGTCTACGGGCGCGGGCGCGGGCCGGAGCGACCGCTCCTCATCGGTTCGGTGAAGACCAACATCGGCCACCTGGAGTGCGCGGCGGGCGTGGCGAGCCTGATCAAGGCCGTGCTCGCCATGAACGAGGGATGGATCCCGAAGCAGCTGCACTTCGAGAACCCCAACCCGCACCTGCAATGGGACCGGCTCCCCGTCCGGGTGACCTCCGAACGCACGGACTGGCCGTCCCTTCCGGATCGGCCGCGACGCGCCGGCGTGAGCTCCTTCGGCATTTCGGGCACGAATGCGCACGTCGTCGTCGAAGGCTACGTCGAGTCCGGCGGCGCCGCCGTCAGGGAAGCCGGGGACTGGCCCGCCGGGGGTGCACGAACGGTACCGGTCAGGCTGCCGCGGCGGGTCGCCGCAACGGGCGGGCGCGCGGGCAGCGTCCCGGACGATTCGTACATTCCCCGCGAACAGCGCATCCTGCCCCTGTCGGCCAGGTCAACGCTTGCGCTCGGGCAACTGGCACGCGGCTACCTCGATTGGGTGGACGCCTTCGCCGCCGGTTCGAACGGGCAGGGACCCGACTCGGCGTCGGTGCTCGCGGACATGGCCTGGACGGCGGGGGTCGGACGCAGCCACTTCGCCCACCGCGCCGGTGTGGTGTTCGACAGCACGGAATCGCTCCGCGCGGCCCTCGCTGCGATCGCCGAGACCGAACCGGCACCCGGTCAACACACCGACGCCGACCCGGGCACCGCGCCGAGGGTCGCATTCGTGTACGCCGGCGAGTCGGACGCACAAGTCGGCATGGGCCAGCGGCTGTACGACCGCGAACCTGTCATGCGCGCCATTCTGGACCGGTGCGACGGAGCGTTCCGCAGGGAAAGCGGGGGAACCTCGCTGCTCGATGTGATGTTCGACCGGAAGGGTGCCGATGGAAGACTGCAGGACCCCGAGTGGGCCCAGCCGGCGACCTTCGCCCTGGAATGCGCGCTTACGGCGTTATGGGAGAGCGTGGGAGTCCGCCCTGCGGTGGCAGCCGGCGAGGGGGTCGGCGAACTCGCGGCGGCATGGGGCGCCGGAGTCTTCAGCCTGGAGGACGGACTGCGGCTCGCCGGGGCCCGGGGAATGGCGATGGCCCGGCCAAAGGCGCGGGTGGCGGCCGCCATGCCCGCCGGCCACGCCTCTGGAGCGGGCGAAGATCCGCTGGCCGACCTGGAAGCAGCCTTCGACGCGGTCGACGCCTCGCCACCGTCGATATCGGTGCTCAGCCAGGTAACGGGCAAAGCCGTGACCCCGGCCCAGCTATCCGGCGGAGCCTACTGGCGTGAGCAGGTTCGGGCCCGCGTGCCCCGCGAGCGCTGGAGCGCCGCCTGCGCGGATCTTCAAGTCAAGCTCGTCATGGAGATCGATCCACGACGGACGCCGGCACCCACGGAGCTGTCCACCCGGCTGGCCGGGCCAGCATCCGCGAACCACACCTTTGTCGAGTCGGTGGCGGCTGCCTACCAGGCCGGACTTCCCGTCTCGTTCGCGGGGCTGTTCGCGGGCGAGGTGCGGCGGCGGATATCGGTGCCGGGATACCCGTTCCAGCGAGAACGCTACTGGATCGAGACCGGGCCTTGAGCGCCGCGCACGCCGGCAGCGAACCGGCGCTCCGCTTCGAGCCCGACGAGCAACCGCCGCGCGGGCTCGCCCTCGGCGTCGGTCTTCAGCTCGCGGTCCTCAATATCGCCGCGGTGATGCTGATTCCCATGGTGGTGATGCGCGCCGCCGGCACGACCGGCGCCTACCTTACATGGGCCGTGCTGGCCTCCGTATCGATCTGCGGCGTGACCACCATTCTGCAGTCTCTTCGCGTCGGCCGACTCGGGGCCGGCCACGTCATGGTGATGGGAACTTCCGGTGCCTTCATCCCGGCCTCGATCATGGCGCTCAACGAGGGAGGACCCGCACTGCTGGCCATCCTGGTGGCCATCTCTTCGCTGGTTCCCCTCCTCCTCTCCTGGCGTCTCTCGCTCTTCCAGCGCATCCTGACGCCCGCCGTTTCGGGAACCGTCATCATGCTCATCCCGATCACGGTAATGCCCTTCGTATCCGGCCTCCTTTCCGGCGCCACCGGGCAACCCACCGCGCCCGGCGTTGCGCTCAGCTTCTTCCTGACGGTCCTCGTCATCGCGGGCCTGGCCCTGCGGGCAACCGGCGCGGTCAGGCTCTGGGCGCCCGTCATCGGCGTGGTCGCGGGCTCCGCCGTCGCGGCCGCGTACGGCCTCTACAACATGGAACGCGTCGCCGCCGCGCCCTGGGTCGCCCCGCCCGACGTCCAGGCACCCGGTTTCGATCTCGCCTTCGGCCCGGCCTTCTGGGCCCTTCTCGCCTCGTTCCTCCTCGTGGCCGCCATCGCCTCCATCCGCACGATGAGCAGCGCCGTCGCGGTTCAGCGCGTGTCGTGGCGGCGAAAGAGCCGCGCGATCGACTTCCGCGCGGTGCAGGGCGCCATGGCCGTGGACGGCGTGGGCAACCTGCTGGCGGGCATGGCCGGAACCGTCCCGGGAAGCGCAACCACCACGAGCGTCCCACTCACGCAGCTCACCGGCGTGGCGGCCCGGGCGGTGGGCATCGTGGCGGGGGCGACCTTCCTTGCCTTCGCGCTCCTCCCCAAGGCGTTTGCCACCGTTCTGGCCATACCGGATCCGGTGTTCGCCGGCTACCTGGTCGTCCTCCTCGCGATGCTCTTCGCGATCGGCATGAAGATCGTGCTCCAGGACGGGCTCGGTTACCGCGAGGGAATGATCGTCGGCGTTGCCTTCCTGGTCGGCGTCGCCTTCGAGTACGGTATGATCTTCCCCGGGCAGGTGTCCCAATTCGCCGGCGGCCTCCTGGAGAACGGCATGAATGCAGGCGGGTTCACCGCGATTCTCATGACCCTCATCCTCCGGCTCACGGATCCCCGTCCCGCGCGCCTCGAGACCCCGTTCGACCCGTCGGAATGGCCGGGGATTCGGGACTTCCTCGGCGATTTCGCGTCCCGCAGCGGCTGGGGCAATGCCATGGGCGACCGCCTCGCGGCCGCCACCGAAGAGGCACTGCTCACGGTCGCAGGGGACGGTGACCCCGCTCCGGGAACCCGGCGCCGCCTCCTCCTGGTCGCCCGCCGGGAAAAGGGCGGGGCTCTGCTCGAACTCTTCGTCGCACCGCGCGGCGAGAACCTTCAGGACCGGCTCGCGCTCCTCAGCGAACGGGAAGACGCTGCCGCCGTCGAGACCGAAGTCTCGCTTCGCCTCCTGCGGCACCTCGCCTCGTCGGTCAGACACCAGCAGTACCACGACACCGACATCGTCACGATCAGGGTGCAGGTGCCCGGCGACGGGCCCTGACGCTGCTATGGCAGGCCGCGATCCTCCAGGAACTCCTTGAGCGCTCCAGCGCAATCCGCGGGCTTCTCCAGCTGCAGAAAGTGCGTCGCTTCCGGTATGAAATCGTACTCGATGGTCCCGATGTGACTCAGGTCGAATGTGGGCAGATACGCGTAGGGCAGCGTGGGGTCCGATCCGATCACCTTCGTCGGACAGGGCAGATCCCCGAAGTCCACCAGAAAGGCGAACGTCCTCACATAGGCGATAATCTGCGCCTCGTAGTCGCGCGGACAGCGGAGTTCGTACCCTACCCCGTCCGGGGATTCACGGAGAAGAGTTCGGGACATCAGCTCCGACGCCCCGGGCACTGCCCTGAGCAGCAGCGGCATGTAGCTGACAAGCTCGGCGAATTCGCGTCTGTCCTGGAACCGATGTGCGCGCCGCTGAGCCATTCCGGCCGCCTTCTCGGCCACCTCGTCGAAATCCGGGTCTTCCGGACCGGGCCGGTACAGCGGAGGATCCAGGAGGAACCACCCGGCAAGCTCACCGGTTCGACCGGTGCCGAGCGTCGGTGAGAGGAGTGCGATGAGTGCCGAAAGCGAGTGGAATACGCCAACCATCGGCTTGTTTCCGTAGCGGGTGCGCACCGCTTGCACCACCTGCTCCTGGTCCCGAATCAGATTCGGGAAGTTGTGTTCGGTGCGGGCCCCGACAGGATTCCAGCCGTGGTTCCTCAGGTCGTAGACGACGAGTTCATAGTCCTTCTCGAGCAACGACCAGAACGGGTAGTAGAAGTCCATCGCGAGTCCGTTGCCGTGGCAGAGCAGCAACCTGGGACCCCCGGGGTGCCCATGGCGGCGCACATACGTGACGCTGCCATCGTCATGACGGACCTCCAGTACCGACAATGGCTCCGGCAACTCCCATACCGGGTCCGAAGTCATGCCCTGGCGGGCCGTGGACATCCTCGCGTCGCACCGAGGGCGGCGAGGCGCCGGGCTGGCAAGGCGCGAGGATGGGTGACTGGGAGAGCTATTTGCCCGTGGAGCAACGCGAAGCGGCGCGCCAGGGATTCTGGATGTAAAGGCAACATGACATTTTGTAAAGTTTTATTTACATTTGCAGTGTTTGAGCGTCGTGGCCAGCCCGGATGCATCGTCTGCGGTTAGTGGTGGCCTGTTGGCGTGACGGTCATGGTTTTCGGTATCCGGCGCACTCATGCCTGAGCCGGATCGCCGCTCGGGCTGAATTATCTGTGGCGCACCGCGCCGATGTCAAGCATCCGCACACCGCCAGGTGGGAACCGGGGTACGGGGTGTCTCCCGCTCCCGGGGATTGCTACCTTCCACCGTCGTCGAACACCGAGAGCGGTTGATTGGACGTAGCCCCCGCAACCGAATCGGCAACCCGATCCCGCATACCCTGAAGGAGGCTCTGCAAAGTCGTGTCAGCAACCGGGATGGATTCCCGCGGCATTGGAGCGATCGAGCGGTCCGTTCGAGTTCGGCCCCGCGGAACGGGCAGGTCTCTTTTCGCGCTTCTCGCTTGCCTCTCGGCCTGCGTGGAAGCCAACACCATACCCCCCGTCACGCTGCTTTCCCTCACGATTGACCCGCACAGCGTGAGCCTGGACGCGCTCGGAGACACCGCTCGCTTTACGGCTACGGTCCGTGACCAGCATGGCCAGAAAATCGTGGGCGGGACGACGGAGTGGATCTCCAGCGACCCCGCGGTAGCGACGGTGAACGGCTCGGGGCTGGTCCGGGCGACAGGCAACGGCACCGCCATGATCACCGCCACCTCGGACAGCGCCACCGGCACGGCGATGGTCGCCGTGGCCCAGGTCGCGGCATCCGTCACGGTCACGCCCGGCAATGTGCAATTCGCATCGCTCGGCCGCAGCGCCCAGCTTACCGGGACGGTGCACGACGCCAACGGGCACGCCCTCGCGGGTGCCGGCGTGACCTGGTCCGCCTCCGATACTTCGGTCGCGACCGTTGACGCATCCGGGCTCGTCCGGCCGGTGGCCAACGGCCGCGCCACGATCCACGGGATGTCGGGTGGCCTGATCGGCTCTTCCACCGTCATCGTCGAACAGGTGGCAGCCGCCGTCGAGCTCTCGAGTCCGGGCGACTCGATTCTGGTGACCGACTCGATCCGCTTGCGGGCACGGGCCTTCGACGCGGACGAATTCGCGATCCCGGATGCCCGTATCCACTGGGAGTCGAGCAATCCGGAGGTGGCAAGAGTCAGCGAGGACGGGTATGTGACCGGCGTAAACCTCGGCACCGCGGAAATCACCGCATCGCTGGGTGAAGCGAGCGCCTCGGTCGCGCTCGTCGTGGTGCCCTACCCGGAAAATCTCGTGCTGAAGGTCCTGTACGACGCGACCAACGGTGATCTCTGGCAGGACAACACGAACTGGCTTACCGAGGAACCCGTCGCCCTCTGGGCCGGGATCCGCCTGAACGAAGAAGGACGGGTGAACCACATCGTGCTGCCGGGCAACGGGTTGATCGGCACGATTCCGCCGCAGATCCAGCACCTCGAAGATCTTGAGTCGCTCCACCTCGGAGAAAACGACCTGGAAGGCCCCCTTCCCATCGAGGTCACCCGGCTCTCGCGCCTCAAATCGCTGGATCTCAACTACACCGGTATCAGCGGCAAGCTGCCGCCGGAGATCGGGGACCTTTCGGAGCTCGTCGCACTTTCACTTTTCGGCAACGAATTGACGGGCGAAATCCCCCCGGAAATCGGGAAGCTCACGAACCTGGAATACCTGGATCTCTGCCACAACCGGCTGAGGGGACCGATCCCGCCCGAGATCGGAAACCTCCGCGAGTTGAAGTACCTGATGATGTGTGGAGTGGACGGCGCGCCTGAAACCGGCAACCGCCTGAGCGGCGAGATCCCGCCCGAAATCGGCAATCTCACCGAGCTCAGGAGGCTGGATCTCGGCGCGAACCGGCTGGAGGGCCCGGTTCCTTCGACGATCGGCAATCTCACCAAGCTCGACAGCCTGGAGCTCTACAGCAATCTGCTGACCAGCGTGCCCCCCGAGATCGGCAACCTCCACAACATCCGGAGCATTTTCATGTGGGGCAACCGCCTGACCGGCCCCATCCCCACGACGATCGGCAACCTCGCGAAGCTCAGGAACCTGAACCTCGGGATCGGCTTCACAAGCGGCAACAACCTCATGACCGGGCCGATCCCGCCGGAGATCGGCCGCCTCGCGAATCTCGAGGAGCTGGACCTGGGCGGCAATCGTTTCACCGGCTCGATCCCGGCGTCGATCGGCGACCTGCGGAGGCTGCGGAAGCTCGAGTTGGGCACCAACCACCTGAGCGGGCCAATCCCCTCCTCGATCGGCAACCTCACCCGGCTCGAGCGGTTCGCCGCGTGTCCCGACAGCCTCCAGGGCCCCATTCCGCCCGAGTTCGGAAAACTCACCAGACTCAGGGAGCTGCACCTTTGCCGAAACCGGCTCACCGGCCCGGTCCCCGCGGAGCTCGGTGACCTCGCGAGGCTTCAGCAACTGAACCTGTGGAGCAACCTCCTTACCGGGGAGCTGCCGATGACGTTCGTGTCGCTGGAAAACCTCCAGGAAATCAACTTCGTGAACAACGACGGGCTCTGCGCTCCGCGGACACGAGAGTTCGAGGCATGGCTGGATGGGCTCCGGCGGTGGTTCGGCGAGTACTGCATGGAGGGGTCGGCGGCGGGAGATGCGGGGGACAGCCGCGTGACGCGGAACGTCGGCGGTGAGCAAGGCGCGTTGTGCTGGGTGACGGTGACGAGC
>VXLT01000034.1 GCA_009841475.1 Gemmatimonadota bacterium | reverse complement strand
CCCGCGCGCGGCCCCGCCCTGGATCTGCCGCAAAGGCCGATGCCCGTCCGGGACGGCGCCCCCCCACCCGCAAAGCCCGCTCAAACGCGCGGCACCGTTCGCCGTGAGCCCGCGAAGCCCCCTTCGTCGCGTGACGCGGCCCCGCCCCCGGCACGCGATCTGGTGCGAAGCGGTGCCCGGCCCGAGCCCGTCCGCGACGTGAAGCTCGGAGAGGAGACCTGGACGATCCGGCTCAAGGGCGCCGCCACCGTCGGATCGGGACATGCCGGCGCCCGGATTCTCAGCGTCGCGTTCGAGGGGCCGGAGAAGCGCACGGACCCGGCGGAGACGCGCTACGTTCTTGCGCGCAGACTTGAAGATATCGGCGAGGACGAGCTCGTTTCGCTGGTGCGGGAAGTCGCACACAATCCTGACGCAACGTCGCGACCTGCCCCGCGAGGGAAGCGCCCGCAGAGCAGGGGACGCGGGCGTGGCGGCCGCAGGCCAGGTTCGTGAGGCCGCCGCCCCATTCCGGATCTCCCGCAGAGCCCGGGAGTGCCAACGGAACCTCCCGGGCGGCGGCCGGCCGGAGGAGACGAACGCGGGCGGCTTCAACAGGGAAGCTGTTACAGGTGTCTAATCTCCAGGAATGAGGCAACGGTCTGACGCGGAACTCGTGACCCAGGCGCGTTGCGGCGACAGGGAGGCGTTCGGGGAGCTGGTCAAGCGCTACCAGCGCGCGGCCTACTCCGTGGCCCTCTCGGTGACCGGAAAGCACCAGGACGCGGAGGATGCGGCCCAGGAGTCTTTCATGGTGGCGCTGCAGCGCCTTGACGACTGCCGCAATGCGGACCGGTTCGCCGGATGGCTCCTGGCGATCGTCAGGAACCGCTCGCGGAACCTCATCCGGCGCGAAAACCTGCGCAGCGGGGACGAAATCCCCGCCAGCGCGAGTTCGTCGGGACCGGGTCCCGACAGGATGGCGGACATCTCGGCCCTGCGGGGCCGGTTGAAGGAGGCGTTGAGCACATTGACGGAGGTGCAGCGGGAGATCGTTCTGCTTCACGACCTGGAGGGCTGGAAGCACGACGAGATTTCGGAGCGCATCGGGATCCCTTCGGGGACCGTCCGGTCGCACCTCCACTTTGCACGCAAAGCACTGCGCGCCCGGCTGGCCGGGTGGAAGGACCACACGTAGGCCTTCGAGGTGAACATGGAAGACAACGACAGAGTCACAGCGCTGGAGGTCCTGGACCCGGGCCATGAGCGTCCGGGCTACTGGGGCCGGTTCCGGACCCGCATCCTGAAGAATGCCGCCTTCGAGCTTGCCCGGCGGCGTGAGGTGGCCCGGGTGTCCGTGGCGGCCGTGCTCTCCGGCTGGTCGCGGAGCCTGATCCCCGTGGCGGCCGCCGCCGCGCTCATTGCCTCGATCATGATCGCGAACGAGGCGCGGCAGCAGGCCGAGCCGGCGCCGCGCCTCGTCCTTGAGGACATGCTCGGCGGGGCCCTGGGGGCGAGTTCGTTCCAGGCCGCGCTTGGCGCCGGGGTGCAGCCGAACACCGCGGCCTTCATGACCTTCGTGGAAGAGGACAACCGTTGATGGCACCGTTCAAGCAAGCGCGCCTGATGTCGGTGGTACTTCTGTTCGCCACGCTCGCCGCCGGAATCCTGATAGGGGTGGCCTGGAGCGAGCGCGGGAGCGATGTGGATGTCTTATCCGTGGAGGTTGTGGAACCGGCGGCGGAGGCCCCCGACACTGAGGAAGCGGATGCCCGCGACCCGGATGACGAGCGTGAGCGCCGGCGCCCGGTGATCTTCGAACTGGACCTGGACTCCGACCAATTGGCACGGCTCGAAGAGCTTCGCCAACACTTCATGCAGGAATACGAGGCCTTCTCGCAAGAGTTGGAAGCACTGGACGAGCAGATGGACGCCAGGCGGTGGGAACTCAGACGCGCGGCCAGGGATTCCACACGTGCAGTTCTGCGGCCGGATCAGCTCGCCAGGTACGACTCGCTGCTGACGGCAAGGTACTCCCGCGGCAACCGGAACGACACCACCCGAAGTGAAGGCGGCAGGGGAGACGGCCGCGACCGCGGCCGCCGCCCCGACAGCCAGGACGGCAACCATCACCCCCACTTCCCGAAATTCTGGAAGGAATACTGATATGCCAAGGAGCGGGATCATTCTGGCGGCCGCGCTGGCCGTGCTTGCCGGTCCCATCACCGGCGCAAGCGCCGCGGCTCAGGAAACCGGGCAGACCATTACCCTGGAGCGGGCGCTGGAGATGGCCCTCATCAACAATCCGCAGCTGGCCCAGAGCAACGCCAGCCTGATCAACGCGGGCACCACCCGGCAGCGCGCCTGGGGGTCCTTCCTGCCGAACGTCAGCATGAGCTCGGGCAGTTCGCTCTCGAGTTCGCAGCGCTTTGACCAGAACACGCAGCGCATCGTGACCGGCAGCAGCACGTCTTACAGCGCGGGCCTAAGCGCCAGCTACCAGCTCTTCCAGGGCGGACGCAAGTTCCACGAAATGGACCGGACGGCGTCGGCCTACCGGGAAGCGGAGGCGCGGCTTCACACGCAACGCTTCTCGGTCATGCTGCAGACGCGAACGCTCTTCCTCAACGCGCTCCGCCAGGCAGACCTGGTGCGCGTGCAGGAAGCCAGCCTCGAACGCACCGCGGAGAATCATTCTATCAGCCTGGCCCGCTTCGCGGCCGATGATGCCACTCTGTCCGACACCCTGCGGACGCTGCTGGACCTGTCCAACGCGCGCCAGAGCCTCCTCCAGGCGCAAAACCAGTTGCGCACCGCCCAGTGGTCGCTGGGCAGGCAGGTAGGCATAGGCGGGCCCGTGGTGCCCATCGTTCCCGAAGCCGGGCTGGATCCGGCTCCTCTCCGGCTCAGCGAGGCGGAGATCATGGCGCTGGCAGAGTCGGCTTCGCCGGCTGTGCGAGCCGCCGAGGAGGCAACGCGCGTGGCGCAAATCGCCGTCAACAATGCCCGAAGCTCCTATCTGCCGAACCTTTCGATGTCGTCGCGGTACAACTGGGCCAATCAGGACCGCAGCTTTTCCGGTGGGAGCACAAGCTGGGGCTTCAGTCTGTCCGGCAGCTACACGCTCTTTGACGGATTCGGGCGCGAGGCGAGCGTGAGCCAGGCCAACCAGTCGCGCCGCGTATCCCGCCTCTCGGAGGAGGATGCCCGCCGGAGTGTGAGGCAGGAGGTGGATGCAGCGCTCAGGACGTTGGAGACACAGGAGCAGGCGATCGAAATTGCCCGGGCATCGGTGCTCGTCGCGGAGGCGGATCTTCGCATCGTCCGACTGAGGTATCAGGCGGAACAGAACCCGATCCTCGACGTGATCGTGAGCCAGTTGGCGCTCGAACAGGCGGAGGTGAACCTGGTCGCGGCCCGGTACGACTACGCGATCGCGAAGGCGGAACTCGAATCGATCATCGGAGTGGAGCTATAGATGGCAAGAAACAATAGAAGGCGGCGGGGCTCAAACGGGGACATCCGCGCGGCAAACGGACTGGTCATCCAGACCGAGGGGTTGCGCAAGTACTATGTGCTCGGCGCCGAAACGGTGCGCGCCGTGCGCGGTGTGGACATGAACGTCGAGCCGGGGGAATTCCTCTCAATCATGGGGCCTTCCGGGAGCGGCAAGTCCACCTTCATGAACCTCATCGGGTGCCTGGACACGCCCACGGCCGGCAACTACTGGCTCAACGGGCGCAAGGTGTCCGAACTGTCGGACGACCAGCTCGCGCGGGTGCGCAACCGCGACATCGGGTTCGTCTTCCAGACCTTCAACCTCCTGCCGCGGGCCACAGCGCTGCACAACGTGGAGCTCCCGCTGATCTACGCGGGCGTGTCGGCGCGCAAGCGGCACAGAATGGCGGCGGAGAAGCTCGAGCGGGTGGGCCTCGGTGACCGGATGGGCCACAAGCCCCCGGAGCTCTCGGGTGGCCAGAGGCAGCGCGTGGCGATCGCGCGCGCACTGGTGAACGACCCCGCGCTCCTGCTTGCCGACGAGCCGACCGGAAACCTGGATTCCACCACGTCCCGGGAGATCATGGAGATCTTCGGGGAACTCAACAGTGCGGGGCAGACGATTGTCGTTGTTACGCACGAAGCCGATATCGCGGCCACGACCTCGCGCCAGATCCATCTCAACGACGGCCTGGTCGAGCGTGACGTTCTGAATGAAAGGATGCAATCTGATGCGACGTTTTCTCACTGATCGGGGTCTCCTCGCGGGGGCGGCGGCCTCCGTGGCGGTTGCTCTTGCCCTGATCGCCGGATGCACGGTGGTGCAGGACGACGAAACGGATTACGGCATCACCACGGCGACGGCCGAACTGCGCGCCATGCGCGTGACGGCCGAGTCCAACGGTGAACTCGAACCGGTCCTCAAGGTCGAGGTGAAGTCGAAGGCCTCGGGAGAGATCCTCGAACTCTTCGCCGATTCCGGCGACGAGGTCGAGCAGGGGACGCTGCTCGCCGAAGTCGATCCCCGCGATGTCGACAACGCCTTCAATCAGGCGCAGGCCGACCTGGATGTGGCAGAGGCGCGGATGGAGATTTCCGAGAAGCAGCGGGACCGTTCCAAGGAACTGCTCGACTCCGCGGTCATCACGGCGCGGGAATACGAGCAGGCACAGCTCGAATACGCCAATTCGCAGGCGGGGCTCGTGCGTGCGCGGACCAACCTCGACCTGGCCACCCTGAGGCGGGCCGATGTGAAGATCACCGCACCGATGTCCGGCACCATCCTGGAGAAGCTGGTCGAGTTCGGACAGGTAATTCAGTCGGCTACGCAGAACGTCTCGGGCGGCACTACTCTCTTCATCATGGCGAACCTGGACGACATGCGCGTGCGGACCTTTGTCGATGAGGAGGATGTTGGACAGCTGGCTGCGGGAATGGTCGCCACCGTGATGGTCGAGGCGTTCAAGGACCGCACCTTCGAGGGCGTGATCGAGAAGATCGAACCTCAGGCGCTCGTGCAGCAGAACGTCACCATGTTCCCGGTGATCGTGCTGCTCGACAACAGGGCCGGTCTCCTGAAGCCGGGAATGAACGCCGAGGTCGAGATCCTGATCGACGAACGCGACAACACGCTGGCGGTGCCCAACAACGCGGTCGTCGAGCCGCAGCAGTTGGCGCCCGCGGCGGAAGTGCTCGGTCTGGATCCGGAGGCGACGACGATCGACCGTGCGGTTTGGGGCCCCCTGATGGCGGAGGCGCAGCAGAAACTGAATTCTCTGGTGCCCACCGTGCCGACGATGACGGCGGCTGCCGGCGGTGCTCGGGGCTTTGGCGCAATGCAGGGAGGACCAGGAGCCGCTGGTGACGGGGCGGCGCCGGGTGAGGGTGCTGGTGGTGCTGCCGCCGAAGACATGAACGGCGGTGACGGCGCTGCAAGTGCCTTGAGCATGGCCGAGATCCGGAACCTGATGGAAAACGGCGAAATCAGCCGCGATTCGGCGATGGCGCTGTTCAGCGCCATGGCGGGCGGCGGCCAGCAGAGGCCCGGTGCCCGGGGGATGGCGGGTGGCCAGCAAATGGCGGGCGGCCAGCGCGCGGGCGGGAACCCCGGCGGCAACGCTGCCCGGGGCGATGGCGAGGCAGGCGCGGCCATGGGTGGCCAGCGCGCAGGGGGTCGCGGCCAGGGTGGTTTCGGCGGTGGCCAGGGCGGCCCCGGTGGTCGCGGCGGCATGGGTGGCTTCGGCGGCATGGGCGGCTTCGGCGGCATGGGCGGCTTCGGCATGGCCATGGGCGGATCGACCGGCGATCCGGCCTTCAAGCCCGCCGTGGCCTTCGTGGTGGACGCGGCAGGAAACCTCGAGCCCCGCGCGGTCATCCTGGGGATCAACGACTGGGACTACGCCGAGGTTCTCGCGGGCTTGCAGGCGGGCGAGGAGCTTGCGCTGGTCGGTCCGGCCCAGCTTCATGCCCGGCTCCAGGAGAACATTGAGCGCATGAGCCGCCGCATGGGGGGCGGGCGCCCGTTCTGAGCTTGAGTCAAGGTGCCATGAGTCTGACAACTCCGACCTGATAGGGTGAGTTCATGTTCGTAATCAAGGAAATCATCGTCGTGGCGATGGCCTCGATCCGTGCGAACCTCCTCCGTTCGGTGCTGACGACGCTGGGGATCGTGATCGGTACATCCGCGGTGATCACCATGTTCGCTCTGGGCGAAGGGGCACAGCGCGCCGTCGAGGAGCAGATCCAGAATCTGGGCACCAACATCCTCACGGTGCGGCCCGGGCAGGGATTCCGATGGGGCGTAGCGAGCGGAAACACCCGCCTGGAGGAGGACGACGCAATGGCGCTGAGCGATCAGCTCGGCGGCCTCTACCAGGTGGCACCCGAGGTGGAGTCGCGGTACCAGGTATCCTACAGCCGCTACAACTCCTCCAATTCGGTCGTCGGAACCTGGCCATCCTATTTCGATGTCCACGATCACGAAATCGAGTACGGGGAACTCTTCGACCAGGGTGACGTCCAGGGACGGCGCCGCGTCGCCGTGCTCGGCTCCAATGTGCCCGAAGATCTGAGTACGGCACCGGGTATGCTGATCGGGCAGAAGGTTCAGATCCGCGGCATCTCCTTCGAGATTCTCGGAGTGCTCAAGGAAAAGGGTGGCGCGATGTGGGAACAGCCCGACGACCGCGTCTACATTCCGCTGTCCACGGCAATGTACAGGGTAATGGGCAACCGGGACCGCCTGCGCTCCATCTTCGTCGCAGCGCCGTCGCCGGACCAGCTGGATCCGCTCTGGGCCGACATCGACCAGATCATCCGGCGCCAGCACCGCATCCCCCCCGGGGAGGATCCCGACTTCCACATCTCTCAGTCGTCCGAGTTCCTTGAGACGCTGAACGAAAACACGCAGACCTTCACCATGCTCCTCGCCGGGATCGCGGGGGTGAGCCTGCTTGTCGGCGGGATCGGGATCATGAACATCATGCTGGTGAGCGTGACCGAGCGGACCCGTGAGATAGGGGTCCGGAAGGCGCTGGGAGCTACCCGGAAGACCATCCTCTTCCAGTTCCTGGTCGAGGCGCTGGTCCTGTGCATGCTCGGCGGAGCGCTGGGCGTCGCCGGCGGATACGGAGCCGCACACATGGTCAGCACATCGTTCGGGAGCGAGACGGCGGTGGCTATCGAGATCGTGGCGGTTGCGATCGGCTTCTCCGCCGCTATCGGGCTATTCTTCGGGATCTGGCCGGCGCGCCGGGCTTCCATCCTCGACCCGATCGACGCGTTGCGCTACGAGTAGGGGAGCGGACTCAGCCGACCCCGAAGCGCGAGCATACCGGGCACTCCATTCCGCTGGTCCGCGCGGGTTTGCGGCGGACCCTTGTCAGCGAACCGGAAAGGTGAGTTCGATGCTTTCGCCGTGACGGATGACGGTCACGCGCACGGGTAGCTCGGCCAGCACCAGGTCGTTCCGAAGCTGGGCGAGCGTCGCCACCTCCCGGCCTTCCACCGCCACGATCACGTCGCCGGGACGGAACCCGGCCCGCCTCGCCGGACTGTTTGCGAGAACATCGAAAATGAGGACGCCGGACGATACGTCAAAATAGCGCCCCAGCGCACTGGACAGCGTGCGCACCTGGGCACCGCCCAGTACCACGGCGCTCAGGAGGACCACCTGGGGCCCGGATCGCGACAACTCCATCGCCCGCGAAGGAGGGGTCGGCTGCACGACGAGGTCCGAATCCGCTGCAGCGCGAAGAAAGGCGGATGAATCCGGGGTGAGCGCGCGCTCGGCCTCCGCGGCTATGCGCCCGGCGAGGTTTTCGCGCTCCGCCGTTCTGAGACGGCCGACAATCACCGACTCCTCCGGGACAGCGGGCACGCGACCGATCCGGGCGCTATCGTCGGCACTCCGAATATCGAGTGTCGCGGAAGTGTCGGTTAGCGTCAGTGACACCCCGCTGGAATCCAACTGGAAGCTGGCGGCTCCCCGGAAGGACCCGGACAGTACCAGCGTGGACCCCAGGGTGTCGGGCAGAGTCTCGATCAAAGCCTCGAAGTCCTGCACCAGCGCGGCCCACGCCGAATCGAAGTCGGGCAGGTCCAGCCGGGCCGGGAACGACGGCGGAATCCGGTCGGCCACGATCACCGTGGTTTCCAGCTCCATTCCTGCCCGGTTGAGCTTGAGGTGCGCCGGCTGGCTGGGGCCCAGAACGGCCAGCGCATTGAGCCACACGTCGTAGCTCACCAACTCCCGGCCGTTCAGCGCGACGAGAACGTCGCCCAGCAACACGCCTCCCAGATCGGCCGGCCCGCCTTGCTGGATTCCCGTCACGCGGATCACCAGGGTCGCTTCGCCGGTGGCCGGAACGAACACCCGGGCCGTGTCGGTCTTGACTCCGATCCACAACGCGGGTTCCCCTACGCGAAGGCTGTCCTGGGCGCGCACCGTGCCAGGCAGACCGGCGCTCAGCGCGCCTCCGAGGATGAGCGCCCAGCCGGCACCGGGCAGCAGCAGCGACCGCACCTTCATCGCAATCAGTTCCAGTTGTCCTGGCTGATCTGACGCAGCGCCTGTGCCTGCTCCTCCATGACTCTCACCAGATAGCTGTTGATGAATGGATCGCCCGGGTGCGCTTCGGCCGCGACATGGGTGGCTGCGGCAATGGTTTGGATATAGGGGAGACGGGCAGCCGGATTCTGTCCGGGCTGCGCTCCGGCCTGGGCAAGCAAGAGCCGGCGGTACTCCGCCAGCGCCGCTCGGAATTCCCGATCCTTCAGTTCAACCAGTGCCGTGGCTTCATCGATGGTGGTCGGAGCTTCGAACGACGCCAAGGTCGCCGCCGATTCGCCGCCGCCTGCCTGCAAACCGGGCTCACCGGCCGAGGCCGAGACCCACCCGACCGACGTGCCCCCGATGAAGAGGACCACTGCGGCGGCCACCTGCATCCACTTCCGCCATACGGCCGCACGGGACTGGCCGTGGATCAGGCCCGCGGCCGACAGCTCCTTCTCGAGCTGATGCCAACCGCCCACGGGAGGCAGTAGAGCGGGAAGGTTCCTGAGGGACCACGACTGCTCCTTCAGCGCCTCCAGCTCGCGGCGGAGCCCGGGATCCCCATCCAGGACTTTCTGTTCCTCCGGCGTCGGCCGCTCATCGACCAGCCGCGCCAACCGTTCAAGATTCATACGCTCCATGCTTCGACTTCCTTCGCACTTGATTCAAATCCGCGGAGCATTCGCCTCATCTTTGCCCGCGCCTTGAATAGCTGTGATTTCGAGGTGCCGGCCGTCACGCCCAGCGCCGTGCCGATCTCCTCGTGCGTGTATCCTTCGACATCATGCAGAATCAACACCTTGCGCATCCCCTCCGGCAACCTGTCAAGCGCCGCCTCCAGTCTGCGCTCCAGCAACACATCGCCCACGTCTGGCGCCACCGGCACCACCTCCGGCACCGGTACCTCCCGCATGCGCCTCGTTTTCTCCTTTCTCACCGCCTGCAGCGCCGAATTGACGGCAATCCGGTGCAGCCAGGTCGAGAACCGCGCGTCCCCGCGGAACGTTGGCAGGGCCCGTATGGCCCGTATCCACGCTTCCTGGGCGTAGTCCTGCGCGGTATCGTCGTCTCCGGCGATGCGCCGCACCACCGCGTAAACCCGGGGTGCGTAACGGTCGTAGAGGGTCCGGACGGCTCGTCCGTCGCCTTCGCACGCTCGGCGAATCAGCTGGGCTTCGATTTCTCTGGATCCAGGGTTTTTGCCGGGCGAGTGGGTCACCGCGCGGTGCTCCAGGTCTGTTCCACGAGTGATCCCACGTTGCTCCGGGCGCGAGTCAGGGCGCCTTCCATGCCTTTGTCGTAACATTCGATGCGCACCGTCAGGGATAGGGTTGCCTGTGCCGCTTCGCCGGGCCGACCTCATCCACGCTCTCCACCAAACCGAGACCCAAGATGAACCCTTATGATACCCCGATGCCCGGCGCCAGGTTCCTTGAGTGCGCCGCCACCGGAGACACCGTCGAGTCCGAGCAGCTGGCCGGCCTTTCTGCCGCGGGGAAGCCCCTCCTCGCCCGGTACGATCTCGAGGCCGTTCGGCACAGCCTCACACCCGCCGCCGTTGCAGGACGCGCCCCCACCCTCTGGCGCTACCAGGAGGTCCTCCCCGTTCGCGACCCCGCCTGCCGCGTGAGTCTCGGCGAGGGCTTCACACCGCTGGTGAACTCCCCGCGCCTGGCGCGGCGACTCGGCCTGGGACGGCTCTGGATCAAGGACGAGGGACAGAACCCGACCGGTTCGTTCAAGGACCGGGGACTGTGCATGGCCGTCTCTCGCGCCCTCGAACTGGGCGCGACCGAACTGGCGATCCCGTCGGCGGGGAACGCGGCGGGCTCGGCGGCCGCGTACGGGGCCGCGGCGGGAATGCCCGTCCACGTCGTCGTGCCGTTTGACACCCCGCTTCCCATCCTGGCGGAGATCCGGGCGCTGGGTGCGGATCTGCAACTCCTCGACGGGCTGATCAGCGACTGCGGTGCCGTGGTGCGGCAGCGGTGCGAGCGGGACGGGTGGTGGGATCTGTCCACGCTCAAGGAGCCCTACCGGGTGGAGGGGAAAAAGACGATGGGCTACGAACTCTTCGAGCAGCTGGGCGGACGGCTTCCCGACGCGATCGTCTACCCGACGGGGGGCGGAACCGGGCTCATCGGGATGTGGAAGGCCTTCGAGGAGATGGAGGCGCTGGGCTGGATCGGCACCGGGCGGCCGCGCATGTTCGCGGTTCAGTCGACCGGATGCGCCCCGATGGTGCGGGCGTGGGAGGAGGGGCGCGACGCCGCGCCGACCTGGGAGAACGCGGAGACCTACGCTGCCGGGCTGAGGGTGCCGGGCGCGGTGGGGGACTTCCTCATCCTGCGCGCGCTGCGCGAGTCGGGTGGCGGGGCGGTGGCGGTGCCGGACCACGCGATGCAGGAGTGGGTCGAGGTGATGGGGGCCGCGACGGGGATCTTCGCCGCCCCGGAGGGGGGAGCCACGGCCGCGGCGGTCCCCAGGCTGCGGGAGATGGGGCTGATCGGAGCCGGAGACGAAGTCGTCCTCTTCAACACCGGGAGCGGTCTGAAGTACGTGGGGATGGAACCTCTGGACTGAGGACCCGGCGCGCGCGGGCCGTCCTCAGCGTTCCCTGGCGAGCCAGCGGTAGCTCACTTCCGGCAGCGGGATGACGGCGGACCGGGGCGGGCGCCGGTCCGCGGGATCCGGGCGCTTGAGGGCCAGCGCGCGGTTGAGGTGGATCGCAAGCCCGGCTGAGTGCCGGGAGACGAATTCCCAGTCCAGACCGACCGGCAGGCGGGCGATGAGTCCGTAGCCCGTTCCCTCTTCGGCTTTCCCGACGATTCCCCAGAGTCCCGCTCCGACGTAGGGCTCCACGGCATTGGAACCCACGTATTGCTTCGCGGTCACCGCGAGGCTCAGATCGCTGAAGCTCCATGTCCCGGCCTGCAGCTCCAGCCCCTGGCGCTTCCACCGGTACTCCACCAGCAGGCCCCACGCACCGGTTCCGCCCATGACCACACCGACCCGGTACTGTGCTGCGGCGGTGCCCGGGACGGAGGCGCTGGCCAGCGCGGCAAGCCCGGCGAGAACGAGGACGCGTTGGGGGCGGGAGAGCATCATGGCGGCGCATTATACAGGATCGCGGCGAGGCGGCGCCAGTGCCGGACATGGTTGCGAAGACGTGCTATCGCGGTAGAATGCGCGGTGGTCCGAACGTTCCCATCCGAGCCGGAGAGGGCAATCACGCATGCGAGCTTGCACGCGGGTACCGCGAGCGGCAATTCCAGCCGCCCCTGGCGTCCTCGCAGCTCTCGTGGCACTGGTCGCCTGCACCGCGCCCGACCGCCCGGCGGGCCAGGTTCCCGAACTGCCCCGGGCGGCCCGCGATTTCCTGGCACCCGATTCCGCCAGGGGCCTCCGGCTCGGCGAGGGAGTCTTCTACCACTTCGCGTGGTCCGCCAGGGGACCCTGGGCGGTCCACCTGGTCTCGGCCGACCTCGCCCGCTGCGAGCTGGGCCTTCAGGTCGTGCCCGCCCTGGAGGACGACGGGACTACACGAACCAGACGTACGGTGACGGATATGGTGCCCCGGGAACCGGGACGGCCTCTCGCGGGGGTCAACGGCGACTTCTTCATCCTTCAGGGGGGTGCCCCGGTCGGCCCGGAGGTGACCGCCGGCACACGCCGGTTTGCGCTTCGGCCTGCGGTAGCGTGGGGAGCGTCACGGGTTCCGTGGATCGGGGATCCCGTGCGCGTCGAAGATCGGGGGCCGGAAGTCAACCGGATGGGCTTCGGTCCCGACACCGTTGGCTTGATGGGACGCGACGACGACGTGGCTCCGGCAGGATTGCAGGTCATCGGGGGGTACCCCGTGCTCCTGGACGGAGGGGTGCGCATGGGCGACCTGGGCGTCGCGGCGAATCCGTCCTTCGCGGCGGCGCGCCACCCGCGCACGGCTGTCGGTTTCGACAGCGGCGGGAAGCTGTTCTGGCTCGTGGTCGTCGACGGGCGGCAGCCCCCTCGCTCGGCGGGGATGTCGCTTCCCGAGCTGGCCGATCTCCTGCTCGCGCTCGGTGCCGAGGACGCGTTGAATCTGGACGGCGGCGGGTCTTCGGCAATGTCGCTGAGGGGGCGGGTCGTGAACCGTCCGTCGGACGCGCGGGGCGAGCGCACGGTGGCGAATAGCCTGTGGCTGGTTCGCGACGGCCGGGGTTGCGACGGCCTGTTGCGCGGCGCGCGGGAGCGGACTGCGGCGCTAGTGTCCCCTGTCCCACCCCAGCGACAGCCCGACGTAGCCACCGCGGCTCGGCCCCGGCTCGAAATACCGCCCACCGAAGGCGTTCACCACGACTGACGAGGCGTAGCGCACATCCGTCAGGTTGGTGATCGCGGCGAAGGGGGAGAGACGCAGGCTTCCCGCGCGGATGCCGGTGCCTCCGGCCCGCAACTCAACGAGCGTGTAGCCCTCGGCGCTGGCGTCGTTGGCGTCGTTGGCGGGCACGTCGCCGCGCGCTTCCAACCGCAGCTCTCCGAACCAGGGTCCGCGCCCGGCCCGCAGCGCTGCTTCGACACGGTGAGGCGCGATCCCCGGAACCTGGTTGTCGGCGTAGTCGTTGCCGCCGACGGTGAACTCCGTGAAGCGCGCGTCTAGGTAGCCGTACGCGAGCCGGGCGGTGAATGTCGGGGAGAGCGAGGTGCGCGCCGACAATTCGAATCCCTGGACGCGCGAACGCCCGGCGTTGCGGTAGAAACGCCGTCCCGGGTCGGTGGGGACCTCGAAGGGCACCAGCTGGTTGGTGAGCGTGGTGGAGTATGCCGCGAAGTCGTAGGAGGTGCGGCCGCCGAATTCGCCGCGCAGGCCGCCCTCCAGCGTCCAGCCCTGCTGCGGCTCCAGTTCCGGGTTGAACCCGCCGGCGCGGTCGGGCCGGTTGGCGAGTTCGGTGGTGGTCGGCGTCTCGAAGGACCGCGCGACCGATGCGAAGAGGCCGTGGCCACCCAGGTCGAAATGGACGCCGAGTGAAGGATTGAGGCCGGTCATGGTACGCGAGCCGGAATCGTCCGGGTTGCCGGGGGCCTCGAAGCGGTCGTCCGCGCTGAAGCTGAAGTGGTCGAAGCGCAGCGCGCCCGTGACGGCCAGCCGTCCGGTGAGGGGGAGTTGCAGTTGGGCGAAAAGAGCACCCGTGCGGACGTCCTCCTGCTGGTCACGCGTTAACGCGCCCGCCTCGCCGCCGTCGTTTGCGAAGTTCCGGCGGTCGTCGCTCTGCAGTTCCCCCTCGACCCCGAAGTCCACGCGCGCGGTTCCCCCTTCCGTGTCCCAGCCCCGGGCCAGTCCCACCCGGACCCCGCCACCCCTGCGCGTCAGGTCGATCACGCTGTTTGGGATGGGGTTGTCCAGCTCCCGCCCCACGCCGTATGCGGAAAAGGTCCCCGCGAGGGCGCCCACGCCGCCCCGCCAGCTCACCCCCCCCAGGCCCTGGCGCGCATGCTTGCGGGTGGCGCGCCGCACGTGGAGTCCCCCTCGGACGTGGCGGGCCGCGGCG
>VXLT01000196.1 GCA_009841475.1 Gemmatimonadota bacterium | reverse complement strand
GCCCGCCCCCCGCCCAGCACGATCTCGGGCTCGGCATCAATCGACCAGAACGCTCCTGCGGGGTGCTCGGGCGCATGATTCTCCACGATCTCGATCCCGGCCGAGTCCCGTACGGTCACGCTGTTCTCGCCGGCGTTTGCGTTCGCACCGGGCGGCACCCCGTCGCACCCCGCCCCCACTGCCAAGACCAGCACTGTGGCGATAGCCACGAAACAGCGCTCGCGCGGCCACGATGTCATGACAACATTACATAATGTCGTGTTCACTTTATATTTTCCGACGAGATAGCCTTGTGCGGTCCCGCCAAGCCCTCACGGCCCCTCATCACCCCGGCGAATCCGGTAGCCTTCCACGCTCTCCACGCCCTGGTTGTCCACCTGGATCGTGAGCAGAAAGTCCCTGTCCACCCAACACGGCACGAAGTACCAGCGGCAGGCGTGGTAGACCGGCAGCCCGCGCACGACCCCCAGCCAGCGCCCGTCGGGGCCGAAGATGCTCCATTGGTCCGGGATTCCCCCCCGGGCCTCCTCCGACCATTCCCGCACCCACAGATAGCCCTCGGCGTCCACGACAAGGCCCGCCACCGGCGGATAGGACTCCCGGCGGGGGATTGCGGCGAAGAACTCCTCCCAGGTCCTCCCGGGCTGGGGCTCCATGTCCCCGAGCGGAGCCTCGAAGCTCAGGAAGCGCTGCCACTCCCTGTGGGCTTCCTCCGTCACGGGTACCGGCGCGACGGTGCGCCGCATGATCCGCACCAGGGTGCCGTCCAGCGAGAACTGGCGGATCTCGTTGCGCTCCCCGTTCGCCAGGTAGATCGAGGGGGGGTTGCCCCCGGCTGCGATGTAGCTGTCGACCCTCAGGGTAGGGAAACCCGGAAAGTCCCATCCGCCCGCGGGATACCACTCGTCCACGCCCTCCCAATGCCCCAGCGATTGTGCGGAATAGGAGCCGCCGATCCTCATGTAGTGCTTCGCGGGCTCCCTCACGACGCTTCCCGGCCGGGGCTCGCTCGTCGGAGGGGTACCTCTCGCCATCACCACGAACGACCCGTCCGGAAGCGGATAGAACCGTGACTCCGCATTGGCTCCAAGGGCCTGGTCCATCATCTCCCGGATGTCGAACGAGCGTTCCCGGATGAGGTCTCCGCCGGTGTCGAAATAGCTCGTTCCGCCGAACCAGTAGTCCCATACCGCCAGGGTATCGGGGGCGAGGTACTGCAGGAGCTGGGGACGGACGAACTCGCCGGGACCCTCTCCGCGGCCCCCGATGACCCTGGACAGCTCCCCCGACGGCTCGAACAGGTAGAGCTGGTGGTTCCCCTGGGAGAGAACCGCCACCCTTCCGTCCTGCAGCCGCGCGATCCCCGCGACCTCCCAGATCAGTTGTGCCGGGTCCCGGGCCGCCGCCGGGTCTTCACCCGGGCGCGCGCCGCCCCCGCCCAGCACGATCTCGGGCTCGGCATCGATCGTCCAGAACTCCCCGGGCGGGTGTTCCGGCGCATGGTTCTCGACGATTTCGATCCCGGCGGAATCCTCGACCGTGAAGTGGGCACTGCCCGCGCTCATGTCCCGCTCGGCCGGCGGGCGATCGCACGCTGCCGAGGGGACTGCCAGGAAAACGCCGCTCCGAATGAAGAGCCGGGCAGTGCGGGCCCAGGAAATCATGGAGGAACTCGCGCGCTCGCCGGGTCGCGCGCGGCAGTCCCGAAGTTGCGTGTGGCCGAACTCTCCGCTCCCCCATCCCGTCGGATCCGGTAGCCCTCCACCCTCTCCACCCCGAGTTCGTCCCGTCTGACGGCAAGCAGGAAATCACGGTCAACCCAGCAGGGGCTGATGCGGTTGCAGAGGAACAGTTCCGGAACGCCGCGAACAACTCCCAGCCACCGTCCCTCCGGGCTGAATACGCTCCACTGGTCGGGCATCCCCGTTTCGGCGGGCGACCATTCGCGGACCCACAGGTGCCCGTCCGCGTCGACAGCCAGACCGGCCACAGCCGGGTAGGCCTCCCTGCGGGGCATTCCGCGGGTGAGTTCCTCCCAACTCATCCCGAATGCGCTCTCCATGCCTTCGTTGAGCGACTCCAGCGTCGCGAGCCACGACTGGTGGCCCCTGTCCGTGACCGGCACCGGCCCCGCCGCGCGGCGGATGATCCTCAACAAGCTGCCATCCTGCGAGAACTGGTAGATGTCGTTTCTGTCTCCGTCGCCGATGTAGATGGAAGGCGGATCGCCCCCGGTCGCGATGTGCTGGTCGACGAGAAGGATCATGAGAAAAGCGTCATCCCTATGGGCAGTGGTCTCCGGAATCCATAGCTGCCACACCGCCCAGGATCCGAGCGGGCGCGCCGTGTACGTGCTGTCAACCAGAGCGAGGTCCACCGGAGGCCGGTAAAAGGCGCCTGCCGGTGGTGGCGATGCCGGCTCCTCCCCTCCGAGGACCACGAACGAGCCGTTCACAAATGGAATCACGTGCGATTCGGCAGTGGTCCCGGGAACGCGTGCCATCAACTTCAGGAGATCGATCGACCGTTCCCTCAGGAGTGCGCCGCCGGTGTCGAAGTAGCTTGCCGGGGCGAACCAGTAGTCCCACACCACCAGGGTATCCGGTGGCAGGTACTGCAGGAGCTGAGGGCGGTCGAATTCGCCGGGGCCCTCGCCGCGGCCCCCGATGACCGAGGACAGCTCGCCCGATGGCTCGAACAGGTAGAGCTGGTGGTTTCCCTGGGAGAGAACGGCCACCCTTCCGTCCTCCAGGCGGGCGACCCCCACGACCTGCCAGATGAGCTGCGCCGGGTCCTGGGCCGCGGCGCCGCCCGGGGGCGCTTCGCCGCCGCCACCCCCGCCCAGCACGATCTCGGGCTCGGCGTCGAGCGTCCAGAACTGCCCGGGCGGATACTCCGGGGCGTGGTTCTCGACGATCTCGATGTCACCGGAGTCGCGCACGGTGAAGCCTGCCGGCGAGCCGGCGTCCGCGCCCGGGGACGGGCGGTCGCACCCCGCAACACCCGCCGAAGCCAGCACAGCGGCGACTAGCGCCAGTTCGAAGGGTGCGTTCCCGCCCATCAGGAAGTCGGCTCCAGCGTGCGTACGACCCGGAACCCGATCGCACTGTTCCGCGTTCCCCCGCTCGGTGCGCCCCGCCACGCTGAACGGAGTGTGCCCGGGAAGGCACCCCAATGTCCCCCCCTCGTCACGCGTCCGGTAATGCAGAACCACCCCAGCAGGTCGATGATGTTGGCCGGTTTGACCGGGTGGCGCCAACAGTCGTTGTTCCACTCCTTCACATTGCCCAGGACATCGTGCAGCCCGAAGGGATTCGGCACGAACGAGCCCACCGGCGCGGTCCAGGCGTACCCGTCCTCGCAGCCGACTGGTGGCGAAAATGGATGTGGCTTCGCGGCGTATCCGGTTGTGTCGTAGCCGTTCGCATGCCGGCACTGTTCCGTTTCCTCGTCACCCCAGAAGCGCAAGGTCCGTGTTCCGGCCCTGGCCACGTATTCCCATTCCGCGTCGGTGGGCAAACGGTATTCGTGACCCGTCTTGCCGGATAGCCACCGGACATAGGCCCGGGCATCCCGGAAGTTCACATTGATCACCGGCCGGGTGCCGCGGCCCCAGCCCTGGTCACCCGGCGAATAGCCCCCGCAGCCGCCCGCCTCCACGCAAGCGTCCCACTCCGCGAAAGTCACCTCGTACACACCCACAGCGAAGGCGGCGTCGATCACCGCCCTACGCTGCGTTTCCTCACCGCGCCCCACTCCGGGCGGCACCTGCGGCATCGGTGTTCCCAGCAGCACGGTCCCGGAGGGCACCACGACCATCTCGGGGCATGTGGCGCAGTCGCGGAACACCTCTCCCGGCTCGTGCCCGGGTTGCGCCCCCGGCTGGGGTGATGCTCCCGTGCACCCGGAAGCCGCGAGTGCCGTCACCGCAGCAGCGAATAGCACCTTCATGGTCTCCGCGACTGTATGGAGAACATTACATTCTGTAAGGTTCTCTTTACATGGTGGCCGATTGAGCACGAGGGTCTCCCGGGGATGCGCCATCGTACGAAGGCCGCTAATCCGCAGCCGCATCGCGCCGGGTGTCCTTGCCACGCTTCCACGACTCCACCGACTTGCAGATGCCCTTCTCGTCGCAGATTTCAATGATCTTGATCGGGGGAATGACGACCGGAATCGGTATCGGCGCCGGAAGCGATGCGGACGCATACTCCCGGTGCTCGTGCCGTCCTTCCTTTGCCAGCGCCTCGGAGATCGCCTCCAGGTTCGTGACTATTCTCCGGATTGTTTCCTTCGCTTCTTCGGACAGGGCAGCGTACTCCCGATTCTCATTCTCCCGCTCCCGCAGCTCCCGGCGCAGCGCCTCGATCCGTCTGCCGGCCTCCTCGTCGGATATCCGGTCATTCTCCCGCTCTACGTTGACCGAAAGCACCCTCACGAAGCCGTACACGAACTGATTCAGGGCCTCCTCCTCGTTCAGCGTGCGGGACTCCACCCTGGCGACCAGCTGGTCGACCAGTTCCTCCGTGACGCCGGCGAACTGCTCGGCGGTCCCCTCGCTCATGTTGCCCGCTTCCACTTCCGCGCTCAGTTCCCCCCTCATCTCCGCGAAACTCTCCTGGAAATAGGCTCCGAGGGAGCCGTGTTCCGCGGTAATGGCTGCAATGTCGATCTCCGCCAGCATCTGGTCGGCCAGCTCAGCCACTTCGGCATTCAGGAACTCTTCGTCGGACCACGCCAACGGCGTTGGCGGGGCGTCGCCGGCGTCTTCAGCGGGGGTCGCCCGCTCCGCATCGTCGGCCGACCCGCAGTACAGCATGCCGAATGGCAGCACACACACGACGGCGATCCAGGTTGCGACGCGCAGCCGGCGCGGGGCCGGGGCGGCCGTCTTCCTTGTCATGATCATCTCAAGTCTCCTTCTCAGTGTTCGGGGATTGCTGCCGCGGTCGGCGGCGCTGGCGAAGGCTGGAGCTCGGACGGTCCTGGCCTGCGACATCAGTTCGATCGCGCGCAGCAACGACCTGGCGTAGCTCCGCGGACCGGACTTCAGCGCGGCCACGCCGAGCGCGTCACAACACCACTCTTCAGCGACGCGGAGCTGGCGGCGCGCCCACCAGGCGACCGGGTTCCACCAGAAGACCGAGCAGGCGAGCCACTCCAACCACCGCACCAGATAGTCCCGCCGGCGCGCGTGGGCGAGTTCGTGGGCGAGCACGGCGCGCTGTTCGTCACGGTCGAGCGCGTCGAGAAGGAACTGCGGGATGAGCACCCGCACCCTGCCGCCCGTCCACCACACCATGGGAGAGACGCGCGCGCTTGTCGTGTGGACTTCGGGAATGCGGGCCATGCCGAGGCTGTGGCCGATCTCGGTCGCCTGCTGCTGGAGCTCTCGTGGCGCAACCCACGCCGCCCGCTTGAGCGAGCGCTGAAAGCGAAATGCGCGCAACAGGGTCCAGCCCAGAAGCGCCACCGTGCCCATCACCCACAGGAGCACCAGCAGGGCACCCACCCCGCCCGGCGACATCCCCGACGCGCCGGCAGTCCCGCTTCCCACCACCGGGAAGACCGGAAGCGCAACGACCGCCGGGGCCAGCAGCGCGACCAGCACCAGCAACCAGAGCGGGTAGGATACCGCGCACCGCCCCACACGCCGGTGTACAACCCAGACCCCGCAGGCGAGGATGATCGAGAAGATCAGCTTGGTGCCGCCGATCTGCAGAAGAAGGTTGGTCATGCTCGACCTCCGGGAGTGGTGTTGAGCCGGGAAAGGGTGAAGCGGCCGTGGGTCTGGACTGCCTGGTCAGCCGGGCGTTCCATCCCTACTCGTCCAGGAAAGCGCGGAGTCTCTCGATCTCGGCGCTCGACAGCCTGTCGTCCTCCACCAGCCGCGTGATGATCGGCACCAGCGAACCTTCGGTGAGCCGGTTCGCCAGCGCCTCCAGCTGGTTGCCCGCGTAGGTCTCCCTGGACAGGGTGGGGGAGAACAGGTTGACCCCCAGGTCGCGGTCGCGGACTACGTACCCCTTGTCTTCGAGCCGCTTGAGCAGCCTTTGCACCGTGCCGTGCTGAGGGCGGGAATCATCCGGATAGAGAGCCTCCTGGATTTGCCGGGCAGGCAGCCGGCCTCGCCGCCACAGCAACTCCATCACCGCCAGCTCCGAATTGGGCAAGGCAGGCATCGTCACGGTCATGCTCCTTCGTTCCTGCAGGGGCGTTACGACATCATATCGTAATATTAAGACCTAGTGTCGTAATTGTCAAGCGAAAGAGCGCCCGAGGCGTTGAAACCGCCCCGGGCGCCCCGGCAAGTCGCAACGATGAAATTGCGCTGCGCCTGCTATGCCACGGATTGCGTTTTGCTTGCCGCCCAGGGACCCCGGCAGGCCCTGGACGAGCCGGCGTTACCTGTTGCCGCCCTCGCTCCGCGATGCCTCCAGGCGCTGAAGGGCCCTGGAAACCCGCTGGCGCATCTGCTCTTCGGTGATTTCGCCCGCAGCGACCCTGGCGCGCAGATCCCGGCGGAGGTGGTTGATTCTGGCGGTCCCATCGCGCTCGGACGGCTGCTCCGACGACGCCTGGTCTCCGGCCGCCTCGCCCCCGGCCGCCTCCAGGCGCTGAAGGGCCCTGGAAATCCGCTGGCGGGCCTGCTCTCCTGTAATCTCGCCTGCTGCGACCTGGGCACGCAGATCGCGGCGGAGCTGGTTGACCCGCGCCATCCCGCGATCCCGGGATGCATCGTCGCCGTCGCCGGCCTGCGCGGCGTCGTTGCCTTCCACAGCGGGCGCCTCCGACGCATCGTCGATCGCGGCGGGCGTGTCGGGCTGGCTGCAGTACACGATGCCAAGCGGCAGCGCGCAGATCACCGCGATCCAGGCCGCCGTGCGCAGCCATCTCGGGGTGGCGGAGGTGTTGCTTCCGTCGATCATCGTGCTTCTCCGTTGCTGGAGTGGGGCTCTAAGCGTTCCGGCCATAAAGATGCGGGACTCGCCCGGGGCCCGCAAACCGATCCAACCGTTCCCGGCCTTGCCCAACCGTTTCCCGCCTTGCCCCGCCGCCCCCGTTCACGCACCTTAGTCCGGCCCCGGAAAAGGCGCTACCCGCCCGTCCCAGGCGCTGTCGGCACTCTTCCGCGGCCACCGCCGACAAACCCACCGCGAAGTCGAAGGGGACAGCTCCGATGACCACCGCAACCTGGATCACCATGATCGTGATCATGGCGTTCGTGTGGGGAGGCCTCGCCGCGGCCCTCCGCACCGCGGTCCGGAAGGAATCCGCCAAGAGCGCCGACTAGCCTCGTGCCCCTGAAGCTCGTGAGCCCGAATAGCCGAGAGGTTTTGGGGACACGACACTAACAACCCGTGCACAGACTCCTTGCCTAAACGCACCGACATCGACTCGATCCTGATCCTGGGTTCGGGTCCCATCGTCATCGGACAGGCCTGCGAATTCGACTATTCCGGCACCCAGGCCGTGCGCGCGCTGAAGGAGGAGGGCTACCGGGTCGTCCTGGTGAACTCCAACCCGGCGACGATCATGACGGACCCGGACCTGGCCGACCGGACCTACATCGAGCCGCTGACTGCCGAGTGGGTCGAGCGGGTGATCGAACGGGAGAAGCCTGACGCCCTGCTCCCGACCATGGGAGGACAGACCGCCCTCAACATCGCCATGGACCTGCACCGGCAGGGGGTGCTGGCCGAGCACGGCGTCGAACTCATCGGCGCCGACGAGCGCTCCATCAAGATGGCCGAGGACCGTGAAGAGTTCACCGCCGCGATGAACCGGATCGGCCTCGCCGTCCCCCACGGCGGCTTTGCGCGCAGCCTGGACGACGCGCTCGCAATCATCGAGGACACGCGCTACCCGGCAATCATCCGGCCTTCCTTCACCCTGGGCGGCACCGGAGGCGGCACCGCCTACAACCTGGCCGAGTTCGAAGCCCAGGTGCGCAAGGGACTCGACGCAAGCCCGATCGGCGAGGTCCTCATCGACCGCTCCGTGATCGGGTGGAAGGAATACGAACTCGAAGTCGTCCGCGACGGGCTCGACAACGTGATCATCGTCTGCTCGATCGAGAACTTCGACGCGATGGGAGTGCACACCGGCGACTCGATCACGGTAGCGCCGGCGCAGACGCTGAGCGACGTCGAGTACCAGCGCATGCGCGACGCCGCAATCGCGATCATCCGCGAGATCGGCGTCGAGGCCGGCGGCTGCAACATCCAGTTCGCGGTGAACCCCGAAGACGGCGAGATGCTGGTGGTCGAGATGAACCCGCGCGTGTCGCGCTCGTCGGCGCTGGCGTCGAAGGCGACCGGGTTCCCGATCGCGCGCGTCGGCGCGAAGCTGGCCGTGGGCTATCACCTCTACGAGCTCCCCAACGACATCACGAAGACGACGCCGGCGTCCTTCGAGCCTGCCCTCGACTACGTGGTGGTGAAGTTCCCCCGCTTCGCCTTCGAGAAATTCCCGAATGTGGACGACACGCTGGGTGTGCAGATGAAGGCGGTGGGCGAGACGATGGCGATCGGGCGCACCTTTCGCGCCGCCTGGCAGAAGGGGCTGAGGGGGATGGAGGTGGGGCGGACGGGGTGGGTGACGGGCAGCACACCAGCGGACGACGGGCTCGAGTCGGACGACCCGGAAACGCTGCTCGCCGCGGTGCGCAGGCCCACCACCTTCCGCAAATACCAGCTCAAGCGCGCGCTGGAGGCGGGCATCTCCATCGAACGCGTCTACCGCGCCACCGGCATCGACCCGTGGTTCCTCGACCAGCTCGAGCAGATCCTCGAACTGGAACGCTGGTTCGCCGGCCTGCCGTCCCTCGATGCGGCCGCGGTGCGCCGCATGAAGCGCGAAGGCTTCGCCGACGCGCAGCTCGCCGTCCTGCGCGGGGTGGGCGAGGCCGCCATCCGGTCGCGGCGCTGGAAATGGGGGATCCGGCCCACGTACAACGTCGTCGACACCTGCGCGGGAGAATTCCCCGCGGCGACCCCCTACTACTACTCCTCCTACGAATCCGAGGACGAATCGGACCCCACCGACGCACGCAAGATCATCATCCTGGGCAGCGGGCCGAACCGGATCGGGCAGGGGATCGAATTCGACTACTGCTGCGTGCAGGCGGTGCTGGCGCTCCGCGAGGCCGGATTCGAGACGATCATGGTGAACTCGAACCCCGAGACGGTGTCGACCGATTTCGACGTGAGCGACAAGCTGTACTTCGAGCCGCTGACGCTGGAGGATGTGGTCGAGATCGTGGAGCGGGAGCGGCCGGTAGGGGTGATCGTGCAGCTGGGCGGGCAGACGCCGCTGAATCTGGCGTACGCGCTCGAGGAGCTGGGCGTGCCGATTCTGGGGACTTCGGTGGACGCGATCGACCGGGCCGAGGACCGGCGCCGCTTCGAGGAGGCGTGCCGCAGGATCGGGGCGCGGGTGCCGGCGAACGGGACGGCGATGAGCGTGGACGAGGCGGTGCGAATCGCCCGTGGCATCGGCTTCCCGGTGCTGGTGCGGCCCTCGTATGTGCTGGGCGGCCGCGCCATGGAGATCGTGTACGACGAAGATTCGCTGAAGGGGTACTTCGCGCGCGCCGTCAAGGCGTCCCCCGACCACCCGGTGCTCATCGACCGCTTCCTGGAGGACGCCTTCGAGGCGGACGTGGATGCGCTCTGCGACGGAACCGAAGTCGTGATCGGCGGAATCATGCAACACATCGAGGACGCCGGTGTGCACTCCGGGGACTCGGCGTGCGTGCTGCCGCCGTACTTGCTGGGCCGGGCCGAGCTGGACGAGATGCGCCGTCTGACCCGCCGCTTCGCCCTGGAGCTGGGCGTCGTCGGCCTGCTCAATGTCCAATACGCGGTGAAGGACGGCCAGGTATACGTTCTGGAGGTGAACCCGCGAGCGTCGCGGACGGTTCCGTTCGTGGGTAAGGCGACCGGCGTACCGTTGGCCCGACTGGCGGCGCGGCTGATGGCTGGGGAGAAGCTGGCCGACCTCGGAGTTGCGTCGGAACCGGAGGTGAACGGGGTCGCGGTCAAGGAGGCGGTGTTCCCGTTCAACCGGTTCGACGTGGACACGCTGCTCGGGCCGGAGATGCGTTCGACCGGCGAGGCGATGGGGGTCGACGATTCCTTCGGGATGGCCTTTGCCAAGGCCCAGGTGTCGGCGGGCAACCGGCTGCCCGAGGGGGAGGAGGAGCTCTCGGTGATCGTGACCGTCAACGACTCCGACAAGCCCACGGTTACGCCGCTGGTGCGCCGCCTGGCCGACCTGGGATTCCGGATCCTGGCGACCGGCGGGACGCGCAATCATCTCCATCAGCTCGGTGTCCCTTGCGAGAGGATTCACAAGGTCGGCGAGGGGCGTCCCCACATCGTCGACCGGATCGTGAGCGGGCAGGTCGCCCTGCTGATCAACACGCCGCTGGGGAAGAAGTCGCAATACGACGACTACGCCATGCGGCGCGCGGCGATCGCGTATGGCGTGCCCTACCTGACGACGATGTCGGCCACGAGCGCCGCGGTTGACGCGGTGACCGCGATGCGCACCCGCCGCCCCGAGATCCTGAGCATCCAGGAGCGGATCGCGCGGACGGCCGTTCCGGCAGGCGGGCCGTGACGCCGACCGCCTTTCTCATGCACCCCTCGGCGGTGCTTCACGACACGGGCTGGGGGCATCCCGAACACCAGGGCCGGCTGCGTGCGCTGGCGTCGGCGGTGAAGAACGACATGGTCGCGCTGCACGGCCGCGTGGTGCAGGTGGCGCCGTCCGCGGCCCGGGTCGAGGACCTGGCGCTGGTTCACTCCGAGGCGCTGATCGAAACGGTGAGGGGCGCGGTGGACACGGCGAGAGAGCGAGGCCGGGTGACTGCGCTCGACGCCGACACGCGGGTTTCGGCGGCGTCGTGGGAGGCCGCGCTGGGGACAGCCGGCGCGGGGCTCGTGGCCGTGCGCGGTGTTGTGGAGGGCAGGTTCCGCAACGCCTTCGTGGCCGCGCGTCCGCCGGGGCACCACGCTACCCCGGGCCGCGCGATGGGATTCTGCCTTTTCAACAACGTGGCCATCGCGGCGGCGAGCCTCAGGGTGGCCGGCGTGGCCGAGCGCGTCCTGATCATCGACTGGGATGTCCATCACGGCAACGGGACACAGGACGCCTTCTACGAGGACCCGTCCGTGTTCTTCCTCTCGCTCCACCAGTATCCGCACTACCCTGGGACGGGAGCCGCGAACGAGACGGGGCGGGGACGGGGAGAGGGGTTCACGATGAACGTGCCACTGCGGGCGGGGACGCCCCGGGCCCAATACCTGGAGGTCTTCCGCCGGGCATTGGACGAAGCCGTATCGCGCTCGCAGCCCGACTTCGTGCTGGTGTCGTCGGGCTTCGACGTGCTGGCAGCGGACCCGCTGGGCGGGCAGTTGCTGGAGCCGGAGGACCTGCACCGTGCCACCCGCATGGTATTGGGGGCGGCCGGGCGCTGTTGTGGGGGCCGGGTTGTGGTATTCTTGGAGGGGGGATACGACCCCGAGCACACCGGGGCGGGAAGCGTCGCCGTCATCCGCGCCCTGGCGGGGGTTGGAATGGACGGTGAACCGATCGAGCAAGGCCAGGAACCATGAGAGTCCGGATGTTCTGCGGGACGCGGTTCGCGGGAGTCCCCGTCGCAGACCGGAGGCTGCGGGGACTTGTTGCCGGGACTGCCAGGCTCACCCGGAGGGTCCGGATGCCTGCCCGGCACCTGCCGGTCGTCATTGCCCTGCCGCTTGCCGCGGTGACCCCGGCGCCGGGGCACGAGGGGCGCGGTTTCTTCGCCGGGCAGGAGGCCCGAGCCCTTGTTGGCCAGGACGCCCGAGGCCCCTTGGCCGGCCAGGGTACCCGGGTCACGCCTGCCTTACAGAAGCCGCAGGCCCCGCCCCGTGAGGTCCACCCCGAGGCGCGTGAGGCGATCTCAAAGATCCTGTCGCCCTTCTGTCCCCCCCCATACCTGCTCGAGAACTGCCCGTCGCCGGGCGCCGCCGCGCTCAGGGACAGCATTAACGCCATGGCCCACTCGGGGATGACCGCCGACAGCATAATCGAGCGGGTGCTGGCGGCTCACGGCGAGGAGTATCGCGGCATGCCGAAGCGCTCCGGAAGAGGACTCCTCGCGTGGGCGGTCCCGCCGGTGGTGCTTGTCGCCGGGCTGGCTCTGGTCGTCCTGGTGCTGCGCCGGCTGAAGGAGCCGGCTCCGGCGGATGCCCAGGCCGACCTCACCGACGAAGACAGGGAGCGGCTCGACGCAGCCCTCGCCGAACTGGAACAGATGGAGGAGAGCGAGTGACGAGGGTACGGGACGACGCTTCGGGAGCGCTGCTGGCAACGGACGCGGGCGTGGCCAGGGTCCAGGAAGCGCTTCGCGAGCGCGATCTGGACGGCTGGCTGCTCTACGACTTCAAGGACCGCAACCCCATCGGACGCTCACTGCTCGGCCTGGAGTGGACTACCCGGCGGGGATTCGCACTCGTGCCCGCCACCGGCCGCCCCCGCCTCCTCATCCACGCCATCGAACACTCCTCCTGGCGCCACCTGGACTGGCCCCGGGAGAGCTACTCGAGCCGGCAGCGCATGGAGGAGGGACTCCGCGCCCTGCTGGCCGGCTGCAAGCGGGTCGCCACCGAGACCTCGGCCCGGTGCGATGTCCCGTATCTTGACCTGCTTCCGGCCGGAATACGGGACGTCATCACGGCGACCGGGATCGAACTCCACAGCTCCGGTGACCTCGTCTCCACCTTCTACGCGGTGTGGACTCCCGTGCAGCGCGATGAACACGGCCGCGCTTCGCGGCTGGTCAAGACCCTCGCCCGGGACGCCTTCACTCGCGCCGCCCAGCACATCGCCCGCGGTGACACCATCACGGAGGGCGCCCTCGCCACCTGGATTCGCGCCGAGCTGGCCCGGCGCGGCGCCCCCGTGCACGCCGACTGCATCGTCGCGATCGGTCCCACCGCCGCCGATCCCCACTACGATCCCGGCGAAGCCGGCCGCCCCATCCGTGCCGGCGACCTTCTCCTCATCGACCTCTGGGGCGCGCTGCACGAGGACTCCGTCCCCGCCGACCAGACCTGGATGGGCTTCCTCGGCAGCGCCCTTCCGTCCCGGATCGCGGAGTTGTGGGAGACGGTCAAGGCCGCCCGGGACGGCGTCGTCGCCTCGCTCCAGGCCCGCCACGCGCGCGGCGAGATCCTGCGCGGCTTCGAGGGCGACGACGTGGCCCGCGGCATCATCACGGATGCGGGGTACGGCGAGTGGTTCATCCACCGCACCGGCCACTCGATCGACCGAGACATCCACGGCCGCGGCCCGAACCTCGACAACCTGGAGACGCGCGACGACCGGGTGCTAGTGCCGGGCGTCGGCTTCTCGGTGGAACCGGGGATCTACATCCCGGACGACGTGGGGATCCGCACGGAGATCAACGTCCATATGGGACCGGATGGCCCCGAAGTGACGGTCGACGAGCCGCAACAGGACGTCTTCCTTCTCCTGCAGGACTGATCCGGGCCCGGCCCCGCGCCGCACCGATGCCGGGATCCGGCGCCGCATCGAAGCCCTGCCAGGGCCCGTCCCTGGTCGAAGTGGCACTGCCCCTGCCGGTGCGCCGACTGTTCACCTACCGGTTGGCCGGTCCGACCCCGGCGGCAGGGACGCGCGTGCGGGTTCCCTTCCGCAACCGCACGCTGACGGGGTGGGTTCTGGGGCCCGGCTCCGAGGTGCGCGGCGTGCGAGACGTCATAGCAGTCCTCGACTCGCGCCCTTCGGTCGGTGCCGAGCTCCTCGAGCTCGCCCGATGGATCGCGGAGTACTACGTGGCGCCGGTCGGGGTCGTGCTTCGGGCCATGCTGCCCGCGCCGGCCACGGCGGCGCCGCGGAGGCGGCTGGTCGCCCGGGTCGTGCGGCCCATCGGTACCCTCGCGGAGCTCGAGGGGGTCTTCGGGCGGGCCAAGCGGCAGAGGGAAGCCTTCGAGCGGCTCGTTGAAGCGGGCGGCACGCAGGCGGTCGCGGCGCTCGCCGAGCAGGGATTCAGCCGGAGCGTGGTCCGAGGGCTGGAGGCGAAGGGCCTCATCCGCGTGACGGACGATGTGGTGGTGCGGGATCCCTTCCGGAAGGAACCGGCGGGAGAGGGCGACGCGCCCCACCCGACCGCCGGCCAGCGCGGCGTGCTCCGCCGCATGGCGGGGACGCTGGGGAGGGGG
>VXLT01000154.1 GCA_009841475.1 Gemmatimonadota bacterium | reverse complement strand
CCATATTCGATATAACTATCGCAATAGCAACATGTTACAAAAATAACGCCCATCGGGCCATGGCAGCGCCCACGCCAGCACGCCGCCGGCCGGAACCCCACCGGAGTCCCACCCATGAACATCCGCCCCCGCCGCCAGGACTACGACGTCATCGTCGTCGGCTCCGGCATGTCCGGCGGCTGGGCCGCCAAGGAGCTCTGCGAACTGGGCGCGCGCGTCCTCGTCCTCGAAGCCGGCCCGATGATCGTCCCCGAGCGCGACTACGCCGAGCACCTGCCCAGCTACGAGATGCCGTACCGCGGCTGGAACGACCGCAAGGCGCTCGCCGAGACGCAGCCCGTCCAGCGCGAGTGCTACGCCTGCGACGAGGTGGCGCGCAAGTTCTTCGTCAACGACATCGAGAACCCGTACACCACCGACCCGGACAAGCCCTTCCGGTGGATCCGCGGACGGCAGGTGGGCGGGCGCTCGATCATGTGGGCGCGGCAGAGCTACCGCCTCAGCGACCTCGACTTCGAGGCCAACGCCCGGGACGGCTTCGGCGTGGACTGGCCGATCCGCTACGCCGACCTCGCCCCCTGGTACGACCACGTCGAGGCCTTCGCCGGGATCAGCGGCCGCGCCGAGGGGCTGCCGCATCTCCCCGACGGGGTCTTCCTGCCGCCCATGGAGATGTCCTGCGTCGAGGCGCATGTGGCCGACGCGATCGACCGGGCCTTCGGCGGGCGGCGGCGGATGACGATCGGCCGCACCGCCGTCCTCACCGCCGATCACAAGGGGCGCAGCGCCTGCCACTACTGCGGCCCCTGCCACCGCGGCTGCCGCACCCGCAGCTACTTCAGCTCGATCAATGCGACGCTGCCCGCCGCCGAGGCCACCGGACGCCTCACCCTGCGGCCCAACAGCGTGGTCGCCGAAGTCATCTGGGATCGGCAGGCGGGCCGGGCCAGCGGAGTCCGCGTCATCGACGCCGAGTCGCACGAGGACATGGAGTTCCGCGCCCGCACCATCTTTCTCGGCGCCTCCGCGCTGGAGTCGACGCGCATCCTCCTCAACTCGACGTCGACCGATTTCCCGGACGGGCTGGCCAACTCCAGCGGCGTGCTGGGCAAGTACCTGATGGACCACACCATGGGCGTCGGCGCCCGCGCGACCTTCGACGGCTGGGAGGACCGGACCACCCGTGGCAGGCGCCCCAACGGCATCTATGTCGCGCGCTTCGCCAACGTCACCGAGCCCGCCGCCGATTTCCTGCGCGGCTACGGCTACCAGGGCTCTGCGTCGCGCGCCGGCTGGGGCAGGGGCAACTCCATGCCCGGGTTCGGCGCCGAGTTCAAGCACGAGCTGATGCGCCCCGGGCCCTGGTCCTTCGGGATCAACGGCTTCGGCGAATGCCTGCCCCGCGAGGAGAACCACGTCGCCCTCGACCCCGGGCAGGTCGACAAGTGGGGGATTCCCACCTTGCGGATCAGCTGCGCCTGGAGCGACAACGAACGGATCATGATGAGGGACGCCGCCGAACGCGCGGCCGAGATGCTCGACGCCGGCGGCGGGCGCGACATCTCGATCGACGCCGAGATGACCCCGCCCGGCCTCACCATCCACGAGATGGGCACCGCGCGCATGGGCCGCGACCCGGCCACCTCGGTCCTGAACGCGCACAACCAGGCGTGGGACGTGCCCAACCTCTTCGTGGTCGACGGCGCCTCGATGACGTCCTCGGCGTGCCAGAACCCGTCGCTCACGTACATGGCGCTCGCCGCGCGAGCGAGTCACTACGCGGTTTGGGCGGCGCGGCGGGGGGAGATCTAGCGGGGGATCGAGGCCGGGGAGCGATCGGCGCCCCTCGATACTGCTTTTCTGCGGCGATGCCTCACCACCCTCGAACACGCGCGAAATTATCGACGACCGCATCCGCGACGGTGAGCCGGCCGGCCACTTTCTGATCCTCGGATCGGCCTCGATGGACCTCATGCGTCAATCCGGAGGAAGCCTCGCCGGACGGATCGGCCAACTCTCACTCGATCCACTGGACATCCGCGAAACAGGATCCGAAGACCCCATGCGGCTCTGGATCCGCGGCGGGTTCCCCAGGAGCTTTCTCGCCGCGGGCGACTCCGCGAGCACGCTCTGGCGCCAGAACTTCATCCGCACCTATCTGGAACGCGACATCCCCATGTTGGGACCACGCATTCCGGCCGAAACGCTGCGCCGCTTCTGGACCATGCTCGCCCACTCCCAAGGCGGACTTTGGAACGCGTCGGTGCTGGCCCGAAGCCTCGCCGTGGATGGGAAGACCGTCACGCGCTACCTCGATCTGCTGGTCGACCTGCTGCTCGTGCGCCGCCTGCCTCCGTTTCACGCGCGGCAACTCCGGGTCGCACTGGACGACATCAAGCCCGAACGCGCGTTCGTCGTGTACGGTGGCACCGAACGCTATCCGCTGCCGGGCGGTGTCGAGGCGATCGGTTTGGCGGAGATGGCGAGCGTCTTGTAATGTTTGCTTTACCAAATGTAAAGCAGACTTGATATTTCAATCTCGCCCGTGCACGCGCTCACTTCTCAATCCCGTACAGCTGAACGTAGTCCACACCCAGTTCATCCCGCACCTTGCCGAGCACGAAATCCGGGCCGATCTGGTAAACCTCGAGACCTGCCGGCAACTCGATCGTGCCGAGGTGGCGACCGTCGGCTCCAAAGATGAAGAACTCGTACATGCCGGCGCCCGCCGTGCCATCGTCCGCGCCATACCGCCGGTGCCGGGCCCAGATGTTCCCTTCCGCGTCCGCATGGAGCCGCTCGAAGGCGGGGAGGTGCGTGGGGTAGGGGACGGAGAGCCGGCGCCGGAGCCATTCCTCGTTTTCGGGTGAAGTCTCCTCGCGCAGGCGGGCCTCGTGGGCGGTCCTCACTTCACCGGTCACGGGACGGGGCTCGCGGTCGAGCCGGATGATTCGCCGCAGGCGGCCACTCACATCGTACGCACTGATCGAGTACGCGTCCCCTTCCGTCAAGAAGTAGCCGTCCGGCCCCACGGCCATGCTGAATCGGAACTGGAACTGCAAATCGCTGACGCCTGCTTCGGGGTACCGGTAGTATTGTCCCCCATTGAAAACGCCCGCGCTCACGGGCACGCTGCCGGACTCGGGGGTGATGGCCGCCATCACGGTAGCCCGCGTCGTTCCGGTCCCCGGGTAGGGAAGCATCTCCGAGTAGGAACCGAGGAAGGCACCGTTCGGGAGCGCGCCCCAAAGGGTACAGCAGGTTCCCACGGGGCTAAGGGAAGGGTCGAAGAGCGACGCACGGTGGAGATTGAAGAGCACCCACATCTCGGGCGCGACGGCTCTCCCGAACCGCCCCCGGTCGTCGTAGATGTTGGAGCCGTTGTTGGCAAACTGCTCGACGAGGATCGAGTCCCCTCGATAGGGAAGGATCTTTCGGGGCCTTCCGCTGAACTCTCCCGGACCCTCTCCGCTGCCACCCCAGTCCTCGATGTGCACCCCCTCGAGCGAATAGACGCGGATCAGGGCAGCCTGCCTGTCGACGACCGCGACACGCCCATCCCGAAGCACGACGGCGCCGACCACTTCCCCGAAGAGGTACCGCTCATCGCCCGACATCCGGCCGATGACAAGACTCGGATCCGCGGATACCCTCCAGCCGTCTCGGTCCCACGCCGGCGTGAAGCTCTCGACGATCTCGATGCCGGCGCTGTCGTGGACGACGAAGGTGGGGGGCTCGTCAGCCCCGAAATCGCCCGCCTGGCAGGCAAGGCCGATGAGCGTCAACAGGAACGTCGTCGCTCTCATGACCGGCCCCCCTTATCGATCCCGTAAAGGTGAACAAACTGGACCTCGAGTTCGTCCCGCACCACCCCGAGGATGTAGTCCGTCCCGATCTGGTACACCTGGAGATCGTCGGGCAGGGCAATCACCCCCAGGTGGCGGCCGTCCGGCCCGAAGATGAAGTAGTCGAGCATCCCCGACGCACGTCCATCGTCGCCCGCCCCGTACCGCCGCTGGACGGCCCAGAGGTTCCCGTCCGGGTCGGCATGGAGCTGGAAGAAGGAAGGGAGGGTGGCCGGATAGGGCTCATCGAGCCTCCGCTGTAACACCTGCTCTGGAGAATCGCCTTCGATCGGCGCACCGGGGGCCAGCAGCCGCTCGCGCAGCCAGGCCTCGTGCGCCGCCTTGACTTCCTCGGTGACGGGCCGGGGTTCGCGCGCGAGACGGATGATCCGGCGCAGGCGGCCGTTCGCGTCGTACTCATCAATCGAATAGGCGTCGCCCTCCGTGGCGAAGTACCCTTCCGAACCCGCGGCCATGTTGAACCGGAGCGGGAACTGAAAGGTCGTGGGCACCGATGCACGAGTCGGTCCCGGCAGGTACCGCCCCCCCCGGAACTCCCCCACGCCATCGGCCGCACCGCCGGAGTCCGGGATGATCGCCACCGACACGGAGCCCCGCTGCATCCCGCTCCCGGTCGTCGGGATCATCTCCGGGTGGGCGACGAGGAAGGCACCGGTCGAGAGCGGTCCCCAGAGATGACAGCAACTCTCCGCGGGGATTGCGGAACCTTCAGCCAGCAGTTCGCGAAGACCGGACACGAACTCCGCTCGCATCGGCGGAATCGTTCGTCTTCCGAACCGCCCCCGGTCGTCGAAGACGCTGAGGCCCATGGAAATCAGATCACGCACCAGGATCGAGTCGCTCCGGTACGGGAAGAGGCTCACGGGGAAGTTGAACTCACCCGGGCCCTCCCCTCTTCCTCCCCAGTCCTCCAGGTGCACCCCCTCGGGAGAATACACGCGCACCAGCGCGGCCTGTTGGTCAAGCACCGCGATTCGTCCGTCCGGGAGCACGATGGCCCCGCGTACGGAGCCGAAGAGATACTGCTCGTCACCCGACGTCCGGCCGATGGACACGCTTGGCCCGGTCGCAACCGTCCACCCATCGCCGTCCCACGCGGGCGCGGAGCTTTCGACGATTTCGACCCCGGCGCTGTCCTCGACGACGAAAGCGGCGGCCTGGTCGGCCGGGGAATCGTCGGCCTGGCAGGCGATGGATAAGACCGTCAATCCAGTGAGCGTCAAGGCGGGTCGGCGAAGGCGCATCGATCTGTCTCCCTTCCTCTTTCGAGGCGTCACGGTCGCTGCCCCTGTTCAGCCTCCGAGCGCGCCAGCGGCCACAGCTGCACATACTCCACCCCGAGTTCGTCCTCGGCCCGGCCAAGAATGTAGTCCTCTCCTATCTGCCCGATCAGCAGACCCCTCGGGGTCTCAACGTACCCCAGTACCCGGCCCGCCGGGTCGAAGACCGTCCAGAGCGGGGCCGGCCTCTCCTCCTGCGGGTAGTCGTATTCGCGCACCCACAGATGGCCGGTGTCGTCGGCGAGGATCGCCGAGAACGCCGGGAAGTGCTCCGCCACCGGGATGGACTCGAAAAACTCGCGCATCAGCGCCAACAGCCCATCGGGTATGGGTTCTCCGGTCGACGCATCGACAGCACCCCGGCGCTCCGCCATTCTCCCTTCGACATAGGTCTGGCGATCCGCCTCTGTCGGGGCCCGCCGTTCGTGCTCGAGCCTTACGATGCGCGCGAGTGCACCGTCAGCCCGAAACGCCCTGATCTCGTAAGGCTTGTTCAGGGTCGCGACAACGAGATCACCCCAGACCGCCGTCAGGAGTTGGCGAGTGTAGGCAACCCCCACCCGTTCCGTGGAGCCACCGGGAGCCCTCACCTCGCGCACCTCCTCATCGGGAAGGACGCCGGGGGATGGGAGGACGCCACCCTTTGCGTCCCAGACCTGAACCAGGGCCGAGTCACCGAATCGCCGGTCATCGATGGACAGGATGGTTCCGTCCGCGCGTGCCGCCACCGGCCTCGGGCCCCGGCGCGGGGGGTCCGTGCCGCTCTGCAGGAAGAATGAACGCGCGTAGTTGCCATCGGCAGCGAAGATGGAAACCCCGTAGTCGCCGAAGTCCCACGCCATGACCGAATCCCCGGGCCATGGTGCGACATCCGCCAAGGCCCCGAACTCGGCGGGGCCGTCGCCCTCTCCTCCCCAGGTCGCCAGATGGGTTCCACGCGAGTCGAACACCCGCACCTCCTCGGTGCCCCTGTTCGCCACCACGATCCGTCCGTCCGGAAACCTGAAGAAGCTCGACGGCAGGTAGAGCATGTACGGCTCCTCGCCGGTCCGCTCGCCGATCGATACCGTGGGCTCCGGGCCGATCCGCCACGGCAGCCGCAAGCCTTCCAGGGGGCGAGGGTTCTCGATGATGCGGATTCCGGCACTGTCTCGGATTTCAATCTGCGGCGTGAGGGCGTCCTGCTCATCCGGCTGGCAGGCGAAGGCACAGAGGACCAGAACCGTCGCGCCAGGACGCGTCGTCACTCTCGCTCGCTATCCGGGCTGGTCCATCGCTCCAGCGGCCACACCTGCACATACTCTACCCCGAGTTCGTCGCGGGTGTGGCCCAGTATGTAGTCCTCACCGATCTGTTGAATGATCATCCCGTTCGGCGTCTCGACATACCCCAGAACGCGGCCCGCCGGATCGAAAATGGTCCAGAGCGGGGCCGGCCTTTCCTCCCCCGGGTAGTCGTACTCGCGCACCCAGAGGTGGTCCACGTCGTCGCTGCGGATGGCCGAGAACGCCGGGAATGTACTGGCGAGCTGTGTGGACTGGAGGGATTGGCGCATTTGCGCGATGAACCCCTCGGGCAAGCCGGGCGAACTGCCAACCATCGCGACCTGGTCGTCGATGTACCATTCGAGATCGGCCTCTGCAGGCGCTCGCGGGACGTGTTCAAGTCGCACGATGCGGACCAGCGTCCCGTCCGGCCGGAATGCCCGGATTTCGTAGCGCGTCGTGGGGCTGGCGACAACAAGGTCGCCCCAGGTGCCCCTCACCAGGTCCCGGCCGAAGGCAATTCCCCTGAGTTCCCCCGTCGGCGTGACGATGACCTCCCTGCCGGGATGGGTGCCCAGCGAGCCGACGAGCGCCCCGTCGCCGTCCCAGATATCGATTACGACAGTGTCGGCGTTTTCCGGATCGTGGATGGAAACAACGGTGCCGTCGTCGCGCACAGCGATCGGCCGAGGGCGGAGCCAGATGGCGTCCTCGCTGCTTTGCAGGTCAAAGGCGCGCCCGTATACGCCATTCGAATCAAAGACGGAGAGCCTGTACGCCGGCCCGTACCATGCGATGATCGAGTCGCCCGGCCATGGCGCAACACGTGTCAGGCCGAGGAACTCGCCGGGCCCCTCTCCGGTCCCACCCCATGTGCGCAAGTGGGTTCCCTGTTCGTCGAACTTGCGCACTTCATGTGTACCCCGGTTCGCCACTACGATGCTGCCGTCCGGGAACCTGAACGCGTTGAAGGCCAGGTGCAGCAGATAGGGCTCCTCGCCCTGCACCTGTCCGATCGAAACTATTGGCTCGGGCCCGATCCGCCAATCGAGCCGCGAGCCCTCCGGCGGACGCAGGTTCTCGATGATGCGGATGCCGGCGCTGTCGCGGAGCTCCGTGCCCCGGCCGTCTGCCCGGGAATCACCCTGCTGGCACGCGAGCGCGACAAGGGTCAACAAAATGGCCGTAGGGTTCAGCTTCACGTGCCTACTCCTCTCCACTTCTCGATTTCACCCAAGCGGATGAAGTTCTTCCAAGGACAATCCAGCGCCCCGCCTACAGCGCGATCAGCCGATCCATCGCTCCAGCGGCCACACCTGCACATACTCTACCCCGAGTTCGTCCTCGATGTGCCCGAGGATGTAGTCCTCCCCGATCTGATAGATGTTCATCCCCACCGGCGTCTCGATGTAGCCGAGCACCCGCCCCTCGGGGTTGAAGACGGTCCAGAGCGGCACGGGCCGCTGTTCCCTCGGAGGCTGGTATTCCTTGACCCACAGGTAGCCGGCCGCATCGGACATGACCCACGAGAACGCCGGGAATGTCGGCGCAATCTGACTCTGCGGCACCCTCAGCATCTCCCTTTCGAGAGGTATCCGGAGTTCCGGCCGGAGCGTGGGACTGACCAGGATGTCCGCGGCCACCGGCATCCGGGTCTCGTACTCGCGCCGGACGATTCGGACCAGGGAGCCGTCGGTGGCATATGCCTTGAATTCGTACCTGTCGTGCGAACTGACGATGACCAGGTCATCCCAGGCGGAGAGCCTCAGCTCTCGGCTGAAGTACAGCGGCCGGCGCGCGGGGTGATAGCCCAGCGACGCCTGGAGCCCGCCTTTGCCGTCACGGATCTCGATAAGGGCGGTGTCCACGCGCTCATCCCCATCCAGGCTGGTCAGGATCGTGCCATCCCTTGCCGCGAGCCTCGGGCGTCCTGCCTGCCACGTCGCCTGGTTGCCGGAAGGCCCCAGGAAGGTGCGATCGAAGTTCCCCTCGGAGTCGAAGACCGACACGCGCCAACCCGGCCCGTACCAGGCCACGATGGAGTCGCCCAGCCAGGGTTCAATCCGGTGGAGCATCTGTTCCGGGAACTCGCCCGGCCCCTCCCCGCGGCCGCCCCAGGTCGCCACCCGAGCGCCGGACGAGTCGAACACCTTCAACTGACTCGAGCTCCCTTCCGCCACCACGATCCGTCCGTCCGCCAACATCGTGGCGCCCATGACCAGGTGCAGCATCTGGGCCTCATCGCCCACGGCGACCCCGATCGTCACGGACGGCTCCGGCCCGATGCGCCAATCCAGGAATGCCGTGTCCGCAGGCTGGGCGTTCTCGACGATCCGGACGCCGGCGCTATCCCTGCTCTCGGAGAAGGGCAGACTGGACTCGTCGAGTTCCGGCTGTTCCGGGCCCGGTTCGGGCTCTTCCACATCCCCTTGGCAGGCGGTCGTGCCAAGGCCGAGGACAAGAAGCGAGGAAACGACGGGCAGAACGGTGGCGGGCTTCATCGCCGCGGCGGTCTCCGGTGGTTCGTCCCCTGCTCGTAGGCGTAGGCGAACCCCAGCAGCATCGCCTCCGTGAACGGGCGCCCCATGAACTCGATTCCGACGGGAAGGCCGTCCGGCGTGAACCCGGCGGGCACCGTAATCGCGGGGAATCCGGTGAGCGGGCTGATCAGGCGGTTGTCGCCGAGGCCGTATCGGTCCCTGGGCTGGGGATTCTGTTCCACATCCGCCGCGATCTCGGTCGGGGGATGGTCGAAGGTGGCGTAGACGAGCGCGTCGAGGTCCAGGTCGGCCATGGTCTTGAGGACGGTCACGCGCATCCGGTCGCGCGCAAGCAGGTATTCCAGGTAGCCCGGGTCGCGGGTGGTCTTGCCGAGCAGGTCCGCCAGCCCCCTGGCTCGCCACGGGTTGACCTGGCCGGTGAGCAGGATCGCCGCGAGGGTCTGGTACGGGGCGTTGCGATGCTCGGCCAGATAGGCGTTGGTCGCTTCCTCGGTCTCGAAGGAGTTGAGGTTGAAGATTTCGTTGACCTCGTCGATGCCCCGGATGGTGAAAAGGTCGATCACCTCCGCCCCCAGCCCGCGCATCTCGGCCACGGCAGCGTCGACCCGCGCGCGCACCTGTCGAAACCCTTCCATCGTCCTCCCGACGCGGCGGTCCATGGGTGTGCGGATGACGCCGATGCGCGCCCCCGAGAGCGCGTCGGGCTGCAGGCCGGCGGCGTACGACTCCGGGATGCGGCCGACGGAACGCGCGGTCACGGGATCGCGGGGGTCGTATCCGGCGATCACGTCCAGGACGAGAGCGGCGTCGGTGACGGTGCGGGTCATCGGGCCCATTGTGTCGGTCGTGGGATTGGCGGGCATCATGCCGAACCGGCTGACGAGTTCAAGCGTGGGGCGCAGGCCGACGAGCGCGTGCACGGCCGACGGGCCCCGGATCGAGCCGCCGGTGTCCTCGCCGATGCCGACCATACCCAGATTGACGGTGATCCCCACGCCCGTGCCGCCCGACGATCCGCTGGGATTGCGCGTGCGGTCGTACGGGTTGCGGATCACGCCGAAGCCCGAGCCAACGTAGCGCGAGGCGAACTCGCCCATGTTGGTCTTGGCCAGGATGATGGCGCCCGCATCCTTGAGCCGGGTGACGATGGTGGCGTCGCGCCGGGGGACGAAGTCCTTGAAGAGAACCGACCCGTAGGTCGTCGGCATGTCGCTGGTCTCGACCTGGTCCTTCAGAAGCACGGGAATGCAGTGCAGCGGTCCCCTGGGGCCCTCTTCGGTGAACACGGCATCGAGCTGGCGCGCCTCCGAAAGTGCATGGGGATTCACATTCGCGATGGCGTTGAGCCGCGGCGGCCTGTTCTGATACATCGCGATGCGGTTCAGGTAGTGACGAACAAGACCCTCGCAGGTCAATTCGCCCGAGCGCATGGCCGCGTGGACGCCGGCGATCGTGGCCTCCTCGACTTCGAAGCTCTGGGCCGGCAGGGGTGCGGCGGATATCGCGATTGCCAATCCGGTCAGAACCGTCGACGCCAACGCCAGGCCCCGGCGCCCCTTGCGGGGAGTCTCCTTCCGGTCTTCGCACACTGTTCTGCCACCAGTTCGCAACCGATGTAAACTAAACATTACAATACGTAACCTCTGGTTGACTTTCCGTAGAAAGAGAAGCGAGCTTCCGCCTCCCGCATATCTAGTCGGCGGAGGGGGTCACCCGCAACCACCCCCGCACAGAACACGCGCATGTCCAGAATCCACCTCGCTGCCCGCCGCTCGCCGCCACGTCTGCCACCGGCCACCAGCCTCACCCTCTCCACGACCCTGGCCACCTTCACCCGCCTCGTCCTCTCGGCGGCGGCCCTCGCCAACCTCAGCACCCTCGCCCCACCCATCCACCTCGCCGCCCAGCCCGGCGGCCGCCCCTACCCCGCCGCCGCGCACGGCGGCAACTACATGCACAACTTTTACTTCCCGCCGGCGCCCTCCTCGTCGCCCTGGTACCCGGCCTGGCACCCCGGCGGCGAGCGCGTCGCGGTGGCGATGAGCGGTTCGCTCTGGGAGGTGGACATCGCGACCGGCGACGCACACGAGATCGTGCACGGCCCGGACTACTACTCGTCCCCCAACTACTCCCCGGACGGCGCGTGGGTGCTCTACACCGCCGACGACGGCGGCAGCACCATCCACCTCGAGGTTATGAACACGGCGACGGGTGAGCGCCACCGCCTCACCGAAGGCGCCCATATCCACACCGACCCGCGCTTCTCCCCCACCGGCGACCGGATCGCCTACGTCTCGACCGCACCGAGCGGGTACTTCAACGTCTACATCCGCCCCTTCGCCGACGGTGACTGGGCAGGCCCCGAGATCGCCGTCACCGCCGACAACTCCTTCGGGCGCAACCGCCTCTACTTCGGTCCCTGGGACATGCACATCTCGCCGGCCTGGCTGCCGACCGGCGAAGAGCTCCTGATCGTCTCCAACCGGGACGTGGCGCTCGGCAGCGGCAACGTCTACCGCGTCCCGGCGCGGGCCGGCGGCATCGAGGAACGGCAGACCGTCCTGGCCGAGCAGACCCTCTACCGCACGCAACCGCACGTCTCGTACGACGGCCGCCGCTTCGTCTACTCCTCGACCGCGGGCGCGGCGGACCAGTTCCAGAACCTCTACGTTCAGCCCACCAGCGGCGGCGAGCCGTACAAGATGACCTTCTTCGACTTCGACGCCTTCCACCCGCGCTGGTCCCCCGACGCCGAGTGGATCGCCTTCGTCGCCAACGGCGGCGGGGCCACGCACACCGACGGGCTCCCCCGGCTCCACCTCCTCGAAGCCAACGGCGGCGCGCTTCGCCGCATCGACATCACCGAGCGGCACTGGGCCCGCCCCACCGGCACGCTCTCGGTCCGGACGACCGGCGCCGACGGCACGCTCCTGGCCAGCCGCATCCACCTCACCACGTCCGACGGGAAATCCTACGCGCCCGCCGACGCCTACGCCCGCGTGGCCCGTGCCGGCGACCGGATCTTCCACCATCCGGGTTCGTTCACCGTTGGGCTGCCGGCCGGCACCGCCGAGCTGACCGTGGTGCGCGGCTTCGAGACCACCCCGCGGACGGTTCAGGCGCAGGTGCGCGACGGCGAAGTGACCGAACTCACCATCACCCTCGAAGAGATCTCCGACGTCTCCGACCAGGGCTGGTTCTCCGGCTCGACACATCTGCACATGAACTACGCCGGGAACCTCCGCAACTCTCTCGAGAACCTGATGATGATGTCCGCCGCCGAGGACCAGGACATCGTCAACGAGCAGATCGCCAACAAGGACAACCGCATCCTCGACCACCAGTTCTGGATCCCCGGAGGCGGTCCGCACCCGCTCTCCGAGCCGGACCGCGTGCTGGTTGTCGGGCAGGAGTACCGTCCGCCGTTCTACGGCCACGTCTTCATGTTCGGCCACCGCGACCACCTCATCGCCCCCTATGCCATGGGATACGAGGGCACCGCCATCGAGAGCCTCTATCCCAGCAACACCGACATGCTCCTCAAGGCGAAGGCCCAGGGAGCCACAACTGCCTATGTACACTCGTTCTACAACGGGGATCCATTGGAGGGGAACCTCGGGGGCGCGAAGGGGTTCATCGTAGACGCGGCGCTGGGCGCGGCGGACGCGGTGGAGTGGTCGACGCCGCAGGATGGGTGGCCGCCGCTGTACGCCGTGTGGAGCAACGGCATCAGGGCCGCGCTGGTCGGGGGTGAGGACGCGATTTCGAGCCTGCACGCGACACCGCTGGTGGGCTCGATGAGGACGTACGTGCGGACGCCGGACGGCCGGCTGACGATGGAGGGATGGTTCCAGGGGCTGCGGGACGGGCGCGCGTATATGAGTTCGGGACCGCTGGTGGAGTTCGCGGTCGAGGGACGGGGGCCGGGTGAGGACCTTGCGCTCGACGCGCCGGGCGAGGTGCGCGTGAGCGGGCGGGTGTGGGGGATCGTGGGGATGGAGATGGCGGAGTTGGTGGTGAACGGCGAGGTGGTGCGCACCTACATCTTCGACGGCGACCGCAAGTCGCTGGAGATCGATGACCGGATCGCGCTGGCCGGCAGCGCGTGGGTCCACCTGCGGGTGACGGGGCTGCGCGAAGACCGCTGGCCGCTCGACACCTCGTACGCCCAGGCCGCGACGAACCCGGTGTGGGTGACGGTCGGTGGCCGGCCGATCCGCGGTGCAGAGGCCGCGGAGTACGCGCTCCGCTGGATCGACAGGCTGCAGGAGATGGCCGAGGAGTGGCCCGGGTGGCGGTCGGAGCGGGAGAAGGAACATGTGTACGCGCAGTTCGAGGAGGCGCGCGAGGTCTACCGGCGGCGGGGAGCGGAGGCGGTGGACGCGGTGACGCTGGAGGTGCGCGCGCCGGGGGAGCGGCCGCGAGGGCTCGCTCCGGCCCTGCAGCCGACCGTCACCGAGCAGTCCAGCGGGACCACCGAGGTGCTGCAGGCGATCAGCCCGGTATCGGAGGAGACGGTGTGGGTCAGCGGACACGGCGGAGTGATTCTGCGGTCTATCGATGGCGGGTCGAGTTGGGACCGCATCGGTGCGCCCGGGGGAGACTCGCTCCAGTTCCGGGACATTCACGCCTTCTCGTCGCGGGCCGCGGTCGCGCTGACCTCCGGCGATGGGCCCATGTCGCGGATCTACCGCACCGCCGACGGGGGCGGGTCGTGGTCGCTCGTGTTCCTCATGGACGACCCCGCCGGCTTCGTGTCCTGCCTCGACTTCTGGGACGGGGACCGCGGCTTCGCCTTCGGGGACACCTTCGACGGGTCGCCGTATGTGCTGGTGACGCGCGACGGGGGGCGCAGCTGGTCGCGCGTCGAGGCCGGCGCGCTGCCCGCCGGCAACGAGGGCGAGGGCGGTTTCGCGGCAAGCGGAACGTGTGCGCGGACCGGCGCGGGCGGCCATGGCTGGATCGGCACCGGAGCCGGCGGCTCGGCCCGAATCCTGGCGACGAGCGACTACGGCGAGAGCTGGACGGCGACCGAAGTGCCGATGGCGAGGGGCGACATGGCGGGGATCTTCACGCTGGCGGTCGATGGCGGGTGGCCGGTGATGGCGCTGGGGGGCGACCTGGGGTCGCGCGAGGCGGTGGTTGAGCGGAACGCGGCGGTGAGTGCGGATGGCGGCGAGAGCTGGACGGCGGCCGCGGCCGCGCCGATCGAGGGGTCGGTGTACGGGAGCGCGGTGGGGGGCCGCACATGGTACCGGGTGGTGGTGGCCGTGGCGCCGACGGGGGCCGCGTTCAGCGATGACATGGGCGCGACGTGGGAGGCGATCCCGGACGTGAGGGCGTGGGCGGTGGAGTTTGCGGATGGAGGCCGCGTGGGG
>VXLT01000205.1 GCA_009841475.1 Gemmatimonadota bacterium | reverse complement strand
CGCAGCCCCCCGCCAGCCTCCGCAGGGGACTCACGGAGTGTGGCCCCAAGGAGTAAGCTGGCTTAGCAACGAAACGGGCGTCAGAGAAGCCCGTTGGGACCGCGTCCGCGACCCGGCGACCGCCACCGGTGCGGTGGCGGAGCACTTCCGAGAGCGCTCCGGGGAAGCCGTTCAGACGGACCTCGGGAAGCGCGGCTGGCGGTGGGACGGAGGCCAGCGATGCCGGATCTTCCATGCGCCCCGGAGGCCGGAGCGGCGAACGATACCGCAAGCGCCGATGTCCATGGACACGGGCACCAGTTCCGTCTTGGGGTGGATCAACCTGGCTACTTGCTTAGCAACGAAACGGGCGTCAGAGAAGCCCGTTGGGACCGCGTCCGCGACCCGGCGACCGCCACCGGTGCGGTGGCGGAGCACTTCCGAGAGCGCTCCGGGGAAGCCGTTCAGACGGACCTCGGGAAGCGCGGCTGGCGGTGGGACGGAGGCCAGCGATGCCGGATCTTCCATGCGCCCCGGAGGCCGGAGCGGCGAACGATACCGCAAGCGCCGATGTCCATGGACACGGGCACCAGTTCCGTCTTGGGGTGGATCAACCTGGCTACTTGCAACGCCTCCGGTTCTTCGCCTCGTTCGCTCGTGCTGCTCTTCACACTTCGGTGACCCGAAGGGCGACATCCTACGAATTCCATCCGTGATGGGTTTCAATCCAGCTATCGGGGGCGAAGGTTGCCGGTATCGGCCTCCTACCATCTCAAGGCATCGCGGAGGCCGTTTGGGGCCGCGCCACCGTCGCTGAGGGAAGCGCTGACGCGCGAGTTGAATTGCTGCCTGATCCTCGTCACGTCCGAACGCTGAAGACTGCTCGCAAGCCGGTCAACCTGTGGGCGATTGCCGATTGTCCGGGGACGTTCCGGGATGTCTCGCAACGCCTCCGTTCTGTGACGGGCCACCGCCAGCGGCGCGGAGAACTTCCCCGCCGGACCGGATGAAACCCCGTCTAAGCCAACGCAAGAACGATGGCAGGATCAGCATCACCGGGGGACGGTTTCTTCAGAACTCACCGTCGCTTAGGGCACGAGTCATTCCGCCCCAGCCGACCGATCAGGGAGCTGGGATTCCCGCCCGGGACGCCCTCGGCGCGCACCTCACGTGGCCTCGTCACCGGCTCCAGCCCGCAGACTTGACGAACGGTTGATCGCCATTACCTTCCGAGTCGCTTGGTTGGAACCCAAGCCGACCTCGACCCGAGCCCACGATGGGGCTTGGACGGATAACCTGAACCGAAACCATGGCGAAAGCGTCGAGCAACTACACGCGGCGGGGCGAGCGCGGAACGATGGTGTCGTCTCTGTCGTGGTTCGCCGTCATACTGGCTGGTCTGCTGCTGGTGGCGGGCGGCTGGTCGTATTTCGCCGGGGACACGGGGCAATGGCGCGAGGATCTGGTAGGTCATCGGATTCCAGTTCTCACGTCCCGTGACTGGCAGGGCACTCAGGTCGAGGTCACACACCCGGCACTGCTGTATTTCTTCACCGACGACTGTCGTTTCTGTGACCCAGCGCGGCAGGAACTCAACGAGTACGCGGCATCACTGCTGGATCATCCGGGTGTGCCGGTGTATGCGATCGCCAAGCCAGACTTCCCAGACGGCCTTCCGGCCCCCCGATTTCACGAGGGCATTCGGGCCGTGCGGTTGCTGTCAGGAGGCGCTTCCCTCCAGTTCGTGCGTCAAGTCCCGATCTACGTACGCACCGCAACAGACGGCTCGATTCTGCGGGCCTATGTGGGCGTTGCTCACGCTGGCGAACTCCGGGAGCTCCACCGGTGAGAATGGTGTTCTTTCGTGATCAGGGCAGGCAGGTCCGGATCTGCACTGATCCTCTTCGATACTTCCGGACGCGACCGAATACCGGTCAGAGGAGAGTCACATGCGAGCAGTAAGGCTACGCTTTATCCTGTCGTTCCTCGTCGTCACTGCGGCGGGGGGTCTGTTTGCGGCGACGCCGCTCTGGGCCTGTCACGAGCCCACAGGCTGGTGCTGCGTGGGCGAGGACGAGAACGGCCACCCGTGGTGCTGCAACTTCATCGACGACGAGATCGACAGGGAGAGCTGCGGCTACAAGTAGGTGAGACGATTCGCGGTTCTCTCGGGGTCGGCGGTCTTCCTGGGTTTGGCTAGCTGGGCGATCGCTGCCCGCGCGTATCCCAAGTCTGAGCCTTCGGTGGCGGATGCTCGCGACTTGGCCGTTCGGTGCGAAGAGGCTGTCGCGGATGCGCGTCCCCAAGTGCCACACCGGGCTGATTTGGAGCTAGAGCCCGGTGTGGCATTTGGGAACGACGAAAGCCACGCCTTGGGGCGAGTCCTCGGTGTGGCTTGGGACGGTGTTCGCCTGCATGTTCTGGACGGGACGAGCGGTTTAGCGGTCTATGACACGCTCGGCCACCGCTTGAGTGGATATGCAGGAATTGGCGAAGGGCCGGGAGAGCTGTGGGAACAGAGCGGGCTGCATGGATCGCGGGGTGGCTACAATCAGATAGCCAGCCTAGATGACGGTTACGTGATCGTGCATGGCCGTGATCGGCTCCATCTCTTTGACCCGAGTGGGGCATACATTCACCGCGTCTCAAGGGGAGCCGAAGTAGACGGTCTCTTCGCGGTGAGGCATGTTGCCCCGATCGACGGAAGCCGCGCTGCCGTGGCAAGAACGGGAGCGATGGCGTCTTTCCGCGCGGATAGCCTCCTGAGGCCCGAACGCCAGCTTATCGAAGTGGCCGTGGCGACGGATCAGGGCTTGGCCATTCGGCCTCTTGCCTACGCCTACGATCGCCACAGCGGGGATCGTCCCCTGGGCCGGTATCCGGCACGCGGTCCCTATGATTCGTGGACGAGGCGGCTATGGGACGCTAACGAGGGCATTCTCACCGTAGTCCCGCTGACGGCGGCGGGTGTGTGTTATTTCCGGGTAGACGACTTGGCCCTCGCCAGCGCTGTTCGGCTCGGTGTGCGCCCAATTCCGGTTGATCGCCGGGAACGACGCCGGGTGATCGACGAGTTGCGTGAGCGGAGCCAGCGAGTGCCGATGACCGGGGAGAGCTGGGAAGATTACTTCGGTTTCTGGCCACCGTACCTTCCGATCAGTCTTGACGTCGTCATGGGGACTGGCACCGTGACATGGATCGAACGGGCGGCATCTGCTGACCGGCGTGTCGTAGACCTGTATCATCCAGAGCGGGGATACCTCGGCACCACGGAATTGCCTTTTGATGGGCTTCCCTTGGGATTCGATGACCGCTGTGGATATGTGGTCACCATCGAGCCACAGGGGCGAATCGCCGCGGATGAACCGTTCTATGGGTTGCAGCGCTGGTGCCCAGCTAACGAGATCAACGGATTTGAGGGAGAAGAACAACGGTGAGTACCCAACTACTCGGTCGATACTTGGCGATGAGCCTTGTCGTCGTCTGCGTGACGTGTGGAAGGGAAGATGGCTCCGCTGATCAGGCGTCCCGGCCAGACGCAGAAGGTGCGGCAGAACATGCGGCTACCGGACATTCGCACAGCGCGGATGAGCAGAATAGCCCTAGTTTTGATCCCTCCCCTGCGCGAGCCTTCCTTCGCGATCTCGTCGTCGCTCAAACGTTTTTCGTGGCGGGGAACGGTCGCTATGCGACGGAAAGCGAGGAACTCCTGAGTTACGCGCGGCTCACCGTCCCCGATGGGCTCAGCATGGAGCTAGCCGCAGTTGACTCGATTGGATTTTCGATAGTCACCTCGGGGGACGATCCTCCTGAAGAGTGTGCCATATTGGTCGGCTCCATCGCACCACCACGTGAGTACGCGACGGAGGAAGGGCGACTGGACTGTGCTGGCGATCTCTGATCTCGATTTAGCTGTGTTCCGGGCGTTGGCTTGGCGTTGCTCAGTAGCCGTGCGATTCCAGCATGCAACCTGAGCGTGATTTCGGGTAAAGCACGCTCCGACCGGGCTTACGGTTCCGTGGGTAGGACGATTGAGGAGGTCCCCTGAGCCCCGAACGACGCGGCGAAACGGTCCGTCCAGACTCCCGCCTTTCACCGCTGCAAATCCAGCCATTTCGACACGCCGACATCAGATCCGGTATAACGGCAGGAAACGCAGATCGTGCAGTCCCAGTTAGACTTAGACGAATTCCTGCCGGGATTCTGACCACCGGAGATCCGCTGCCGAGGCACCTGTGGTTGCCGGCACCGAAGGGAGCGTAGGCGCCGCGCTGCCGGTGTTCGCCGCGTGCCGGGGTGTAGCGGTCGATGTCGAAGCGTTCCGGTTCGGGGAAGTACTCCTCGAGCGTGTGCCCGACTGCGGTACCGATCATGACCTGGGTGCCCGCCGGAACCCGGTGGCCCGCGAACTCGAACGAGTTGGCGGTCGTCCGCAGCACGGCGGGCGAGACGGGATGTAGCCGCAGGGTCTCCATCGCCACGCGGCGCGAGACGTCGAGCTCCTTCAAGCCCCCGGCGCTCACGCGGCCCCGGTCGAACAGGGCGTCCGCCTCGGCCGTCATGCGCTCCATGAGCCGCGGGCGCTTCAGCACGTTGTAGATCATGAACGAACAGGTGCTCGCCGTGGTGTCCAGGCCGACCATGTAGGGCGCGAGCACCGTCAGGGGCAGGTTGGTCTCGGGCAGAAGCTGGGGATCGGCTTCGCGCAGCTCGAGCATCAGGTCGATGAAGTCCGGCGTGGTTCTGCGCGGACCCGTCTTGCGCTTGTGTGCAAGGACCGCCCGGGCCAGCTCCCGGGCCCTTTCACGAGCGCGGCGGAACCGCGGCAGTCTCATGACGTGCGGAACCGTCGCGGCGCTGAGGAGCAGCCCGCCGAGGAGCGTGGACAGATCCCGTGTGTAGCCTTCCGGCGAATAGCCCGCCATCATGTGGCCCATCTGCTCGGCGATCACGTTCTGGAACGCCGGCAACGCCTCGAACGGCTTCCCCACCGGCCACTTGCCGATCTCGTCGCGGGTGATGTCGACGACCTCTTGCGACCGGTCCCTCATGATCCCGACCGCGTATCCCCTGGCCTGGGCCTTCCGCGTGGTGACGTGATCGATCCCGTCCATGGTCAGGATCGAACGCGACGAGTCCATCTGGTTATGGAAGTCCGCCATGGGCTCGAGCGACCGGAACACGGTCTTGCCGTGCGAGGTGAGGAAATTCGCCGCTTCCGGCCCCGCGATGCACACGAACCGGCGCCCAGGCGCGCGTATCCTGAAGATCGGGCCCAGTTCGCGGTACTGGCGGGCAAGGAAGGTGACGAGTCCCTTCCGCATTGCCAGGCCGTTGCCCAGAAGAGGAAGGCCCGGCACCCCCGGGATCACCTTCGACCGCCGGGGCGCCGGAGATGGTTTATGGGGTGTCTCGATTCCCTCGATCGCCAGGCTCATCGTCCGGCCGATCAGGTCCAGGTTCTTCAGCAGATCGATCCGATCCCGGACCTGCGCCCGCTCCTCCGGCGACAGAATGGTGCGGAACACGCCGCATGCCTTTGCGAGGGCGATGATCGCGATGTCGCGCGGGTCGGGAACATCGTCGCTGAACAGGATCCGCATGATCCGCAGCCTGGCCTCCTCGACCGGCTGTCCGTCAACGGCGGGATAGCGCCGTGACCGCGACACCGCCGGGACCAGGGACAGGAGCCCGTGCGCCTCGGATCTCAGGATGCCGCGCTCGACCAGGCGAGCCAGCGCGGCCCGGCGGATCTCATCACCCCGCCCGGCGATGCGCCCGAGCCAATAGCCCGTGTCGCGCGACCGGCCGTCCTGCGCGATCTCTGCCAGCGACGGATCGAGGATATCGTTGCCGAGAGGCGTGGAGTCCACGAGCATCAGTCGATCGAGATCGGTGTCGATGCGGTCCTCGAGCGCGAGATCCATCAGCACCGCTCCGGCGAGCGCCAGGTCGAGCGAGCGCTTGGGCAGGCTGGGCGCCAGTTCCCCGCGCCCTTCGTCCAGCACAAGAACCAGAATCTCCTCGGCGAACCTCAGCATGTCGATCCGTCTAGCTGCTCCGGGTGCTCAGGAGCGCGCAAGCACGCACGCTCCGGCCATTCACGAAGCGGCCCTGACGCGCAGGTCATGGTCTCCTGGTCAAAAGCTCTTCACCGTCGCCATCGCCGTCGTGCTCCCGGCCGACGTACGCTGTTCCGTTCGAATTCGGATGCGTGATCGGATTCATCGTGATGATGTCCATACGCGTGATCAATAGACGATACACTGACCAGAATACGCAAGATAAGAGCGATCAATCGCACTCTTGCCGCCCATCCTGCCGGGGATTTGCGGTTCTGTCGAGGGAAGTCACCCTTGCGTGGTTCAGTTGGGCGACCTCAGTTTCTCGCGTCTCCTACGATCCCAGGACCGCTAACGAGAGGAAGTTTCATGAAGAAGATGTGGCAGGGAAGCTACGGGCTGGCGGTGACTTTCTGGTTGTGGTGGTTCGTCGGCAACGGCGTGGTGGCAACCGGGCTCAGCATGTTGCCAGTACCCGGGATCGGTTTTCTCACCTTGCTCTACTTCATCGCGTCGTGCGTGGGCGTGTGGCGCGCGGGCACGGAATTCGATGGCCCGCACGTTTGGGTCGTGCTGTCGAGGATCATGCTGTTCGCGTTACCCCTGCTGGTCATAGGCAGCGCGCTGCTCCTGGTCGGAGCGTTCTTCTACATGTTGATGGGGCTGCCGCACTGATCGCCCATTACCCGATCGGCAGCCGGAACCTGACCACATCCGCCCGAGGCGGCGGTGTGGGCGCGAGCCATCGGCTGTCGAACTCGAAATCGTGGGCGAGCAACCAGACGAAGTACCCACCAAGCGCGCCCACGACGCCGCCAAGCACCACCGTGTGCATCGCCGACTCCTGGCACACGCCCTTCTTGTTGCCCCGTGCCTTCGTGCGCTTCCGCTTTTCCTTGCCGAAACACACGAACGAGAGCCCCCACGAGGATCACCCGGAGAGCGAGACGCCGAGCTCGATATCATGTCCGCACATTCTTCCACTGTAGCCGCCCGTCACCTTGGGATCCTCCGGGTTCGAGAAGTCGATTGTCGCTTCGAGCGGCATATGGATCGAGCAGTCGCCTGACTGATCCCCCATGCGCCACTTGATCTTCCCCTCCGCACCACCACCTACGATCATGTTCTCGAACCCGATGATGTCAGTGGTCACCAGGATGCGGATATTCGGGTCGCCGTCCACCGTGAACGTCAATCCGTCGCCCGACAGCTTGCAGCCGACGGGCGTCACCATTACGTCGGCGGCTATCCTGGCCGTGTCACCGGCGGTGCCGACGCGGGTCGTTCCGACCACCCTTGCTTCGCCACCAAGCGCACAGGCGACTTTCGTGTCGACTGGACCGGGGTCCACATCGTCACCGGGGCCGAACCCGATGCCACCCTCGAGCGACTTGAACAGGGCCAGGGCTTCGGCCTCCGTGAGCGCGTCCGGAGGCTCCGCAGGGTCGTCGCAGCCCGCCAGCATGACGGTGAGCACGAGCCCGGAAAATGCGAGGCGTGTTCTTGCCAACATCCGATTCCTCTCCTTCTGCCGGGGTTCTCCCGGCTGCGTGGGTGTTGATCCGTCAATTCAAGCTGAGCCACGCATGCCAGGGCTCCATAGAGGGAAAACCCCGCAATTCACGGAGGGAAAACACGGTGGCAGCCATGCAGGAAGAACCCAGCGAGACAGGCCACCGCGACCAACACGTCTCCATTTGCCATACGAGTGTGCCTAATGCACGATAAGATGTCCGCCAGATGGCCATGACCCGTTACAGCCGGACCCCGGCAAGGTAATCCGGAGTGCTCCCGGAGACCGCGGAGACCCCCCACGTGTTCGTTCCGACAGCCCACGAGAAACCGGCGGACCGGCCCGCAACATGCTGACATGCTGAGTGTGCTCCTGGTCGACGACCACCACGTGGTGCGTGCCGGGTTGCGGGCATTGCTTGAGGCAACCGGGCGTATCGAGGTCGTCGGTGAAGCGTCCGGCGGAGAAGAAGCGGTGAGAATGGCGCGGAAGCTGGGACCGGATATCATCATCATGGACTTGGCGATGCCTGGCATGGACGGCGTGCAGGCGACCCGCCGCATCACCGAAATGGGACTCGACACAAAGGTCCTGGTCCTCACGATCCACGACGAAGACGAGTTCCTGGTGCCCGCGCTGAACGCCGGTGCCGCGGGCTTCCTGAGCAAGACCGTCGCCGATACCGACATCGTAGGCGCGATCGAGACCGTGGCGCGCGGCCACTCCTACATGACCCACCGCGCGGCCGCGCTGCTCGCACGCCGGAAGAAGCGACCCGTTTCCAGCGAGCCGGGCCTCGAGGTGCTGTCGTCACGGGAGCTGACCGCGACCCGGTTGTACGCGAGCGGCTTCTCCGCCAAGGAGACGGCCAAGGAGATGTTCCTCGCCCCCAAGACCGTGGAGGGCTACCTCGCGCGCGCCAAGGCGAAGCTGGGCCTGCACACGCGGCGCGACGTCGTGCGATTCGCGCTGGAGACCGGGCTCATCCGGGCCGAGGGAGAGCCGTAGGACGGAAAATCGCCGGTCCGACCTGTCCGCGGGCCGCCGCAGATACTGCTTGAGGGCCGCAGTTCACGAAGGGAGACCCGATATGAAGACCAGGCTAGCCACCCTGCTCATCCTGCTCACAGTCGCACCGCTGGCCGGCCAGGAGCGTCGGCTGCCCACCCCGGCGGTCGCCCGGCCGACCCCTTCCGTGGGGCCGTTGGGCGCCGCCGTCTTGCATGCCGTCAATGGCGAGTACGTGTCCTTCATGAAGTGGTTCGTCGGCGGCGGTGCCGTCGTGGGCGCTTTGTTCACCATGGCCGCCTGCGACCACAGCGACGACGACGACGGCCCGAAAACGGCGAAGAAAGACCCCGACATCTGCGGGCGAAGCGCTGCGGGATCGGCGTTCAACGGCGCGATCCTAGGCGCTCTCAGCGGATTCTTCGCCCACATCATCCTGGAGAAGAGATCCCATTCCTTCTCGCCCGCGGTTGCCCGTCCTGTGGAATTGGTGACGTTCCGCGTGCCGATTGGGTGGGGGCGATGAGGAATCAGAACTCGAACGCCGCATCACGGCGCCGGAGCTGCAGCACCATTACATCCGGATCGACTACCACGCGCTCGGGCTCGAACGCTGCACGGATCTCGAACCCGGCTGACTCCCCCGCGCCCAGGACCACCTCGGTGCGCGCGTCCCTGTAACCCCCGGCCACCACCGAGCGGCCCGCATCCTCGACCTCGTGCGACCATCGCTCTCCCGCGACCGCACCGACCTGCACGCGCATCCGGCCCGTTCCCACATTCTCCAATGTCCCCCGCACGACCCATTCGTCCTCGTCCTGCACCTTCGTCACGTCGGAAAACCGGTACTCCGGCAACACCGAGCCGAAGAACCACTGCTCGGCGAAGGCGTCGAAAGCCGCCGTGTCCGGCGCGAAGTCACGCAACACGGCCAGCATGTCCTGAATCACCGGATAGTCCGGGCCCGCCTTGTACTCCTCTATGAATGCGCGCAGTCCCGAAAGAAGGTTCTCCCGGCCCATTTCGTGCTGCAGCATCCACATGATCCAAGGGCCCCTGTGGTAGTCGCCCCCCGTGGTCCGGACCGGCGGGAGAGAGAACCCCGGGCGATAGAAGCGGACATGATCGCGCTCTCGCAGCCTGCTGAACGCCATCCGCTCCCGGTCCCCGTAGACCTGCTCGAACAGGAGCATGGTGGCATAGTTGGCCATCCCTTCCGACAGGAGGGCGTCGCCTCCCGGACCCTCTCCCGGCGTGAGCAGCGCACCCCACCAGTTGTGCGCAGCCTCGTGCGCGACGATCGCGAACGGCCCCCGCGAACCGGGCTCGCTCCTGTCCAAGAAGCCCTCGGATTCGCTGATCACGATGTTCGTCGGAAACCCCTGCGCGCCGCCCAGGTAGCCCGGGTACTCCGACAGCTTGAGCACGCTCCACGGGAAGGGATGGAACCACTCGGCGTAGTACCTCCGCGCGGCGTCGAGGGCCAGCGCCATCTCCTCGATATTGTAGTCATGCCCCGGGTGATAGTAGATCGCCGTGCCCTCTCCCTCGCGCACGGCGTACCTTCCGGCGACCACGTTGAACATCGCGACGGGGTGGCCCGTCTCCCACACCACCGTGCGCCGGCCGCCGGATCTCTCTTCGCTCACCAGATCCCCGACCCCGAGCGCGGTGTATTCCTCCGGCATCGTGATCCTTGTCCGCGCGGTGAAGCCCGGTCCCGCCCACAGGGTCACCGGCTCCGTCCGGCCCTCGTGGAAGTCGTCCCTGTACTCCGGCGGATCGTGGTACTCCGAACCGATGGCGGGCCGGTATCCCGGAACCGGCGCGAAGACCGGCTCGAATCCATCGATGTTCACCCCGGATTCCAGGACGAACTTGGCTACGGGCTGGGGTGTCCTGCTGATGCCCCCGAGAACAACGACCCGGTAGCGGAAGCCGATGGTGATGGTGTCGCCGCTTTCCAGGGGTTCGCCGGGCGTGAAGACGTAGAGGCCGTCGCGGTTCTCCGGCTCGTACGGCTCGCCTCCCAGTGTCCACTCGATCGGTTCCCAGGGGCCGGCCGTCAGGGGGAGCCGGTCGTATGCGTAGTCGCGGTGGTTGCGGAAGGTATACGCGCCGTCGACCGCCACGGAGCGCTCGGCGGGCTCGATGTCAAGATCCAGATCCACATGGGACACCGACGGCATCCTGAAATCCTCCCAGGTCGCGACGTTGCGGATCCAGTAATCCTTCTCCCACTCCTCGGCCGCCGGTCCCTGATAGCCGGAGCGGCCACCGACCACCAGCATGGATGCCAGCACGATCGGCGGGACGGCCAGCGGAAGCACCCGCGCCGCGTCGCGGAGCAGCGGCCGGGGGCTCAGGCGGCCCGCCAGCCCGGTGGCGTCGAGGTCGCGCCGCCGGAACCACCGGACCGAGAGCGCGATCAGCAACGGGACCAGGCTCAGGTAAAGCAGGCGGTTCAGCAGTAAAGGATAGCCGTGCGGTGCGAAGGTCCCCATGTCGCTCCAGCTGATAACGTCCAGGCCCATCCAGTTGGTGCTCCAGCTCTTGAACCGTTCGTCTATTGGGATCCGCAGCGTGAGTATGAACACCGCCATTCCGGCCCCGTACACGACGTAGCGGTTGCGGAACAGGGCGAAGAGCGCCGTGATCAGCGCCGTCCAGAAGACGAAAGTGGGCAGCAGGACCCCGCCCCAGACGGCGACAAAGGGCCAGAGTTCGAAGCCCACCGGACTGCCGTGGGCGATCTGCCGGTGCACGATGACGCCCGCGCTGGCGAGCAGCACGACCACCAGGATGAACGCCGCCATGACGCTGTTTCCCAGCGCCTTGCCGAAGAGAATCGCGCCGGTGGGGACCGGGGCGGACCCGAAGATCTCGTGCATGCGGCGGCCGCGTTCCCTGTGCAGCGATTCCACCGTGTAGAAGAGCAGCAGCAGGCACAGGAACATGCCGAGTTCGGTGTACTGCCGGGACGCCGAGATCCCCGAAGTCAGCAGCGAGTCGATCACGCTCGCCCTTGCCATCGCAATCCACAGGATCAGCGGTACGCACAGGTACATCCCGGGCCGGACGAGAAGGTCCCGGATCTCGCTGCGCGCAATGGCGCCGGCCGCCCCCCGGAATCCGAGCGGACGGGTGGTCATCTGCAGATCTGCCAGGGTCGGCTCGGCTTGAGGACGGATCCGCGCGGCGGCTGCGCGCGGACCCCTCAGGAACCCGATCAACCCGCCCGCCGATCTTAGCCCTCGTCCGGAGACTCCCGTCTGGACCTGCCGGGCGTAGATGACGGCGGCCCCGGCTACGCCCGCCAGTCCCAAGCCCGCCCACGCCAGCCGGCTGAGCAGGAAAACCGCGTCGGGGATCAAGGCCGCCGTGTTCACCTGTTCCGTCGTCCGGCCCACCACATACGTGTCATCGACCCAGAAAACGCCGATCGGGTCGAGAAGCGCAACCGTTTCCGAGATCGATTGCGGCATCAGGCCCCACCATGGCGTGAACCTGTAGAGGAGCATGACCACCGGGAACAGGAACACGACGACGGGGCGCCGGGTCCAGGTACCGATGAACAGCGACACGCCCGCGTAGAAGAGGATCTGCGGCAGGCCGACCAGCACCGTCGGAACGAGGTAGTTGCGAAGAGCGAACGGACCGATCAGATAGTGTCCTCCGCTGCCCTGCACGATGTGGTCGAACCCCATCGCCAGCACCAGGTACAGGCCCCAGACGAGCAGGAAGAACCCCGTGACGCCCGAGAACTTGCCCCACACGTACTCCCCGGGCGTAAGGCGGGTCGAATTGAAGACCTCGACGACCCGCAGCTCGAGGTCCCGGATCACCACCAGCCCCAATGTCATCGCCAGCGACCAGGGGGCGATCATCATCAGGATGCCCCCCTGGCGCAGGGCCTGGCTGACGACGGAGGTGTTGAAGGGCCAGATCCCGGTGCTTGCGATCTCGCTGTTGTACAGGTGAACCGCATCTCCCGAATCCGTCCACGCGATGATCGCCAACAGCGCCAAGACGAGCCAGAAGACAGGTTGCCGCAGTCCGGCCCGGCACTCCCGCCGGGTCACCTCCCACCACCTTGTGAAGGAATTCACGGGCCGGTCCCGACCCCGTTCGATTGCGACAGCAGCAGATACGCGTCCTCCAGCGTGGGTTCCGAGGCCTGGAAGCCCTCGGGCGGCTGCCCCTCGGGCAAGTGGATCCGCACCTGATTGCGTCCCTCGATCAGGATTGCCTGCGTCACCCGGTAGTTGCGGTCGATCTCGGCGAGCCTCTCCCGGTTGACCGTGCCCTGGAAGATCGTGCCGGCCAGGCGGCCTCGCGCCTCCGACGGTGTCGTGTCGGCCACGAAGCGCCCGGCGTGCATGATCGCCATGCGCGGACAGAGTACCGAGATGTCCTCCACGATGTGGGTCGACAGCAGCACCGTACGATCCTCCGCCAGCTCGGCGAGCAGGCGGTAGAAGCGCAGCCGCTCCTCTGGGTCGAGCCCCGCAGTCGGCTCGTCGACGATCAGCAGCCCCGGATCGCCCGCCAGCGCCTGCGCGATCCCCAGCCGCTGCCGCATCCCGCCCGAGTAGCCCTTCACCTTGCGCTTGGCAGCATGCGACAGGTTGACCCGGTCGAGCAACTCGGCGGCAAGGTGCTTCAACCCCCCGGGCGCCTGCACTCCCTTGAGTACCAGGAGGAATCGCAACATGGATTCACCCGTGAGGTGAGGGTAGAAGCCGAAGTCCTGGGGTAGATAGCCCAGCTGGCGGCGAATGCGGCGGGGGTCGGCGACAATGTCCTCGCCGTTGAAGTGGACGGTGCCGGAGGTGGGCTCCAGCAAACCGGCCACGATGCGCATCAGCGTGGTCTTGCCCGCGCCGTTGGGGCCGAGGAGGCCGAACATGCCTGTCGGGACTTCGAGTGAGACGCCCTGCAGCGCCGCGACGGGGCCCGGATAGACTTTGACGAGATCTCTTATTTGAAGCACGCAAGTCGCCGGTGGGAGGGACTCTTCCGGCCGACTCACAGCACGCGCTGCTTCCGCGACCGCGTTCGTCTGCACAGTCGCCACCTACGGACTCCTTCAGTAAACGGTTTCAGTGAGAACCGGCGGAGGACAAGCATGCCGCCGACGCGAATTACGGTACGCGCGGGGTGGACGAAGCGGAGCCCGGTCTGCGGGAAGGGCTCCGTAGAGAACGCCGACGAGGACTGGGAACCGACGCGCAAAGCCACGGGCGGAACTGGCGAATCAGGGGGCCGCATCGCGCTCGCAGGCGACGCGATCTCATTCCACACCAAATGTGGGACGTGATGGGGTATTCCTGATCGCTCGGCGTATGTAACTCGTTTTATTACAACGTTATACAAACTCACTAAAGCGGACGGGGTGGGATTCGAACCCACGCGGGCAGATGCCCACACGATTTCCAGTCGTGCGCCTTAAGCCACTCGGCCACCCGTCCTGCAACCGAAAGCGGGGGCACGCAGCCCCCTCTCTCAGGTAATCGGGGCGCCCGGATTCGAACCGGGGACCTCTGCGACCCGAACGCAGCGCTCTACCGGACTGAGCCACGCCCCGTGGCTAGCAGTCCGTGGAACAAGTCCCCGCTGCATTCGGGCAAGCGGAGACTATCCACGGACTGCCGGGTCCATTGTGGTGCAAAAGAGTGTTCCCGAGCGGAGGCGGAGGGACTCGAACCCCCAAGTGCTCGCGCACGCCGCATTTCGAGTGCGGTGCCTTACCAATTAGGACTACGCCTCCTGCTGACGCTCACGGAGGGAGTGGGATGGACCTCCGGGCGGCTCCGCCGTCCTCAGTCGTCTCCGGCACCCGCGCCTCGCGGCGCGGCCGCCTCCGGCTCGACGCCGTTCGAACCCCATTCCC
>VXLT01000305.1 GCA_009841475.1 Gemmatimonadota bacterium | reverse complement strand
CCCCCCCCCCTCCCTTATTTTTTTTTATGCAACGCCCCACCAAGGCTCTCATCCCTCCTCTCAGGGTGTTCTGCGTCAGATGTTACAAAGCAGAGGGGTGTGGGGGTGTGACCGGGGGTGGCATAGCGGAATCAGACGGCCCCTCGGGAATGGCATGGCGCGGCCCTCCATTTGGGGCAGACCCGTTGCCGTTCGCTGCTCTGAGGCGGTACAGGTAACCGGCGAGAAGAAAAAGCCCTGAAGATCCACTGATTGCCATACCGCTGAGTACGTCCAGTCCGGTCAGTACGACGATTGCGACGCCCCCCATTGCGACGACATCCGGCGATACAGTTTGGCTTACCTCCTGCCACCGAACGAGAGCTCCTTGGTCGGGTGGCGTGTGCGCTGGCGACATTGACCCGTCAAGAGCTTGTTGGCGAGACCAGTCGAAGGGCATCCAGAGAGATCATCTCCCGAAGTAGGTCCATGGCCTTGGCTTCGAGAGAATCCTTGTCGAACTCAATCCATCCCAAGTCGCTGAAGTCGCTGGGGAAGGTGACGCCGGCCTCCTTTAGGATCACGATTTTTCGGCCGTAGAGTAACGAGGCGGCCCCTAGTTCATAGATAACGTTCTCGCTCGGTCGCTTTACGAGGCCCCCACCGTCGTCCCGAAACTCTTCATCACCGGTGAAAAGGAATACTCCCGCCGTGCAGGCCCTCATGATCTCTGCCACCTTGATGGAAATCGGACGCCCCGCGTTCGGTTCATCCACCGCCACCAGATACGGCACCTTCCACATGTTGAGGATGCTCTTCAGCTGTTCCAACGGCCTTCGGTTCTTCCCATGGGCGATGAAGATCTGCATTGGCGGAGGCCGATCCGACACAGGGTCGGAATCCCTTTCTGTCGAGACCGAGTCAACCGCGAGGACTGCGGCCGCTTTGGACGGCCTGTCAGAATCACTGACGTTTGAAGGAACGGCCGCAGCCTCACCGGGCGGTGCCACCGGCTCGGCGGTGCTTCCCTCGAGCAGGATGTACGGTTTGCCGGAGATATCCCTCAGGTAGCCGACGTGGCGAGCGTCTTTCGTAAAGGCTGCGCTCGCCGCTTCCGCCCAGGCAGGATCAATGCTGAAGGGCTCACGCACAAGAGTATTCTTGAGGAACTCCACTCTGGGCAGCGGGCTATCGGCGAAGTGGTCTAGGAGACTACTGAACAGATCCACCTTTCGAAACGCGTCACGCAGAGCCTGGATTCGCTCATCAGCGTTGCGTGGCCGAGTGATCGCAACGCCGAGTGGGGTCAGGGAGATCTCCTTGGAGTTGAAATTCCCCTCTGTGAGCCCGTATTTCGCGGAAGAGGCGATCCGGTCGCGGAAGCCGCTGCTGCTGGGGCTGTATCCCATTGCCTCCGCGAGAAGCAGTCGATTCATCGGACGTCCTGCGTTGTTTCCGTGGATTGCTTCTGAAACGGCGATGGCTGTCTTGATGGACGCGGGTGGGTGTGGGCGGTTCGATCGACGGGTGCGGGACATATTTGCCTCCATTTTGGTAGTGACGTAATGGCAACCGGTGACGAATAACGATACCTAAGTGGAGGCAGATGCGCAACGCAGTCGCTTTCCCGACGCTCGACCGATGACCAGGGCGAGAGCAAAGAGGACGCAGAGAGGTCTTGGGAGGGACTCCAGTTGTCCAGCCTCAGTTCCGCAGGGCGTGAGGCCCCGCTGAGTGAAACACTGGTGGTGAGGGCCACGGGCTTCCGGTGTCGATCCGTATTCAGGAGACGATCCTGACCACCGATCCCGAAACGAGGTCGAGTGTCGCAGACCGCGAGCCACCCGCAGCCGTCTCCCCTCTTTCCACCGGGGTGAGCCACAATCGCTGGGAAAGGTCGGCGGGGCCGTCGTAACCAGTGTCGTCCGCGGTGACGACTGCGTCGATTGCCGCCAGGAAATGCGGGGGGCCTAAACTAGAGTTGTCCGCCAACTGCAGGTGGCACCGGCAGACTGCAAACCGACTCGATCAGCCTCCCACCGACCTCCAACCCGGCACCGCCGCGCAAGCCACCCTGATCGTGCTCTGATATCCCGCCGACCACCCCCTCCCAATCGCTCCGGCACTCGCACGGGACCACGCTGACACCGTGTCCGCTACATCCCGTGCCAGCTCCGAATCGCCAACGTTCCCGACCACGCCCTTCCCCCGCAGGTACGTGTTCCGCGCGAAGTCCGAGCAGTTGCTCGTCCATTCCTGCGATCCGAACCAGTCGCGGACGATTCGGGCTACTCCTTCGGCTTTCGGCTCCGCTTTGTCGTAGAGCTTGGTTGCCACGAGATAGCTCACCACGCCCAGCACCAAAGTCACCCACGCCGGTGCCGGCATCAGGCGCGAGGCACCGAGCAGCGCCGTCGTTCCGACCATGCCGCGACCGCCACCGCTCAGGACCCGCTTGAGTCCCGCCCCGTGTCTGGCCTCGTGAAAGCACTTCGCGAGCCCGACGATCGTGACCATAACCAGGAGCGGATTGGCGCCGACAAGTGCGGAGAGGCCCAGACTCGCGACGATTTCCGAGAACCGGCGGAGGTCGGCCTTGTTCCAGCTCAGAACCAGCGCCAGGGCAGCCAGGACCGAGCCGGCGAACTCGGTGGCCGTGAAGTCCGCCATGTCCTTGACCCACTTTCGGGATACTCCGAGAGTCTCGTTCAGGAATCCCGCGACGGCGTCAAACGCTTGCTTGTCCCAGGTGGCCACCGGTATTCCCCTGGGTGTGACCATGTCCTTCCATATCGCGGACACGTACCCATCCGCCCGCTGAAGCCACCCCTCGTTAGGGAATGTCTCGGCGATGGTCTTCCACGCGCCAACGAGGTCGTGGCTGCCATCGAATAGCCGGTGGTCTGCGCCGTATTTCCCAGTGTCGATGTAGAACTGATCCAGGGCCCTGTCGTAGCGAGTGGCGGGACCGGAAGCGAACACGGTCCGGGTCCACTGATCCAGGGTAGTCGCGATATTGGTTGCGAGCAGGGCGTTTCCAAAGCCCGCTGCCTTGGAGATCACCGGTTCGGACAGGCGTCGCACCGGGACCTTTCTGATGGAATCGGAAGCGAGGCGGCCCGCTTTGGCGGAAGCATCACCCACTCGGCTGCCGACCGCTCTTGCGGAGTCCACCATCCCATCACCCACGGCTCCGGCGGTCTTGCCGATACCGGCCACACCGCGCCTCAACGTCCCGGAAGCGGAGTCCAGCGCACCGCGCAGGCGGGTGGGCTTGTCGCGCTCGGCGGAGTCTGTGTGGGCGGCTTCGTCTTCCTCCGGTGGATCGTCGATCAGATGGAAGTCGTCCTCCAAGGGTACGATGGCCTCGGCGGAGACATCGCGACCATCGGCGTTGACGGGAGTAGGGTCGTCGGTACTGGGGGACATCGGGAGTTCTGCTTTCTGGTTCCAGTGCGCCCGTGCGAGGACGTGGAAGGTGAACACCATCAAAGGGTTCGGCAACTGGCGGGGCTGGCAAAGTGACCAAAGACGTCAACTGCGCATTACACAATGTCATGTTCAGTTTACAAATCGTCGTTCCCGAATATGCCGAGTGCGAGTTTCCGCATTCTGTTGTGGCAACCACCCTCGATGGGTCCATAACGTTCGATTCAGCCGGCGTCTCCGGTTGGCTCGGTCACTCCGAACTCCAGCTTGGACTCGGACACAGTACCGTTGCCGTCCCTCACAGAGAACGTGTACTGCCTGATTTCGCTCGCCGCAGTGGGCGAACCTTGAATTCTTCCGGTCGCTGCATCGAGGCTCAGCCCAGCAGGAAGCTCCTGAGCTACCGACCAACCATACCCGCCCTGTCCCCCTTTGGCTTTCAGTTCGGCCGAATAGGGTTCCCCCACCCGAGCCACCGGGAGCGATGTCGTGGCAATCGCCAACTGGTCCAGCTTGCCACCGCGTTGGTCCTGTGGATTGAATACCGTCGCGAACACCTGTTGTAGCTTGAGAAGAGACTTGTCGTAGAAGAGGCCAGTCAGCCCAGCGATCGCGACGATGCCCCAAGGTATGGCGGTACCCTCGAGTTGGTCGCTCGACCCCGGGAAGAAGCCGGCTCTGAGGACGAGGTACATGAGCAGGGCCACGCCTGCACCGAGCCAAGGTGACACCAAGTAGTGCAGGAACCAACTCTTCGTGAGGGCCCCCTCTCCTCGGTAGTTTGCGAGTGAGTTGAAGGACGCGATTGAACCGCCGAGGCCTCCGAGGAGGAACACCAAGAGGATGAGTCTGGCCTCAGCGGCCAGTGGAATGGATTGGCCAGTGCCCGGCGGTGTCCAGTTGAGCGTGATCGCGATGCTGTCGGCTGCGGCGTTCGCATCGCCCGGCTCGGAAGGTGCCGCAGTCCACAGCGTCCAGAGAGTCCACCCCGCCGCCAGAAATGCGACCATCAGATAGCCCACCACGAACCACACGGTTCCCGTGCGCATCTGCTGATTGGTGTGTGGGTGCACCCCCGCCTCGATAGGTGAACCGACCATCACCTGGCGCCAGAATCCACTGACATCCTTCGGCCCGACAGCTGGACTCTTCCCGATGCTGTCAGCTTTACCTGTGCTCCCGCTCTGATCTCGCGCATCGTTGATACTCTCTTTAGCCTTGGCCACTAGCCCTCCCGGGAAGTTGATGATAACCAGACATCTTGTTCAGCAATGAAGATTGCCACGGTGGGTTGCCAAACCGCCAACTGGATCGTGGTCCTTGCCGGTAGAAGCACGCCCACCGCCTTAGCCACCGTGGGGGTTGCGGATCACATCGACGATATCGTTCGCGATCTCTTCCACTGTGTGCGTAGCGGTGCTGCGCGCCACACGGTCGGCCAGGGACGACGAGTAGTCCATGACCTCACGCTTCGTGACATCATGCCAGACCGGCAGCAGGACCTGCTCTCGCGACACCGCTCGGGTCACTAGCCCATCGAGCTCGTATTCCGGCCAGCCACGTCCGAAGAAAGCCCGAGAAAGGACCACCACGCCGAACCGGCTGTTCGCCAATCCTTTGTCGATCTTACGGCGCAGACTATCGCCCATACGAAGCTCGAACTCGTCGTACCAGACACTCAGTCCGGCGTCGCGCAGAGCCGTGGCGAGGGGCCGCACGACCTTGGCCTTGTCTTCCGACGTATGAGAGATGAACACGTCGTACACCTGCTCGTCCGCCGCATCGGCTCCCGGAGCTTGCTCATGCGTGACGTTGCGGACCAGTGACGGGATGTCGCGAAGGGATCCTTCGTTAATGGCAGGCAACGGCTTCAACGCCTCTGCGGGAATGACCCGTATGCCGGAACGTACGGTTCCGCGCAAGCCCTGCATGTCTACGGTGACATGCCACGTCCCGGAGCGTGGTACTCTCAACCGGACCGGAGACCTCTTGGCCAGGCCTCCGTGATATCGGTGCCGACGGCCGGCCTTGTAGTTGCTGAGATTCGACTGGTCCATGAGCCGCACGTTCGCGGCGCTGCCCTGGAGCGTCACCTCCGCGACGGTGCCGGCGGCCACATGGCCGAGCCTGTAGTGCGTGAATCTCACCGTACTTACCTCCTGTTCATTTCAAATCTGTAGTAGGCGATCCAGTTTCATGGATCGGTAAGCGTCTTGGCGCCACCACCTGCCTACTGGGGCACGATCTTCTCTCTTCTGCGGATGGAAGCTTCTTGTTGCTTGAGGGTCGTGAGGGCTTCGTCAACTAAAGCATGGAGGGCTGCTTTGCGTTCGGGATTCACGGACACAATCCACTCCACCTTGGACCTTAGCTTGCGAAAATCGTCTTCATCAGGCTGTTCGCGTCCCTTGGCGACGAGCCGGAGGTACGAACGGACCCGGCCGTAGTACTCTGAAGCTACATTGGGTTTCGCGTTGACGATCCCTCCGAGAAGACTGTGGCGCTGATCACTTCCGACCAGTCCCCCCTTTTCGTTGAGTTCCCAGCCCAGGTCAGTCACGATCCTCCGAACCGTTTGCTCGAAGCGCGCCAACCGATTGCCACCGGACAACGTGATGTCGTCTACGTAGCGCGAGTAAGTGAAGCCATGTTTCTCGGCCATCCCTGCCAGGCGCACATCGAGGGGAAACAGAACCATGTCCGCTACCGCGACACTGGTCGGCGCTCCTTGCGGGAGTCTCTCGGGCAGGGTCACGAGCCGCACGAGAGCATCCGCTACAGGCTCGCGTGCGCCAAGCCGAATAAACGCCTCCCTCACCGCATCTTCGCCGACGGATGGGAAGAAATCAGATATGTCGAGGCGTAGCATCGAAGGATGTCGGGCATGTCGCCGGTAGGCCCAGTGGTTGCCCCGTCCCTTTACGCACGCGGAGCAAGGGTGGGGGGGCACCCGGTCGATCATGTACCGAAGTATCAGCCTCTGAACCGCCTTGAGCCGTTCCGACGGGATGTGGAGTGTCCGCGTCTTACCGGGCTCCTTTTCCCAAGACACTTCGTGGTATTCCTTTTCCCGAGATTCGAGCAGGCGAGCAAACTGCTGCTCGCTCAGTCGGCAAACGGCGACGAGTTTCTGGACGGACAACCGCCGCAAAGGACCTGGGCTCGATGCTGGCATTCTGACAACTGCCTCCGTAAGGTGCATCAGGGATGATACTACGGGTTGAAACATGTCCTGCTCCGAAGGGGCCATTTCGTCCCACATGGCCACGACGAGCAACGACGTGACTGGCACGTCCACCAGTGCCGCGAACCGCTTTACGAACCGAACAGAGGGGTCCCTGCGATCGCTCTCCAAGTGGGACAGATAAGTGGGGTCGACGGCGAGCCGACCAGCCAACTCACGCTGCGACAGGCCAGCGGCCAGTCGCAATCGTCTCATCGCCTGACCCAAAGAAGGCGTCGGCTCGGCTGGTGGCATGCTTCCTATGTCCTCTCATTAGTGTGTAGAAATCAGTACCGCCCTGGATTCTCAGCAGCTCCACCGAGATCCTTGCGAGGATGTAGAACCACTTCTCTCGCGTCGATCTTCCGTGGCTGGCTCCTTCGCTCGTGGCCACCTCGGCCCCGGCGAGTGTCGCCAAGTCCCTGATCCTGCTGGAGACCCTGAGCAACACGGTCTCCCGCTCCGGCGCTTCGGCTGTCCTCGCTTCCTCCAAGTCTCCCTGGATGAGCAAGTACAGCTCGTTGGCCTGGGGAGTGGTAGTGGGGGGATCGTTCATGTTCATCTTCTCACGCTCCTTCGTGGGGGTTAGGCGGCCGTGCCAACTTTTGACACGTACCGTGTTGGGCAGGTCGCCCATTAGCACCGTTTCTAAAGGACAGAGTGGAATCCTCGGTACCGGATCGCACCTACTGTCGGCTCCCGTGCTCCTCGCGGGATCGGTGGATCTAGGGCTCTGGTGCACCGATCCCGCGGTTCAGGGATTCAAGATCGTTCCACGGTTGGCTACGGCCTTGCCCCGCGCTCCCACTACCAAGTGTGTCAAATAGCTTCCGGGCGTTCACCGCCCGGCACCCTCAAGGTACACAGTGGTTGTCTGGCAGTCAAGGGGCATGAGGTCGACAGGCCTGTCACCCGGAGATGCGCGATACCCAGATGGCCCCGGATTCTCGGTGCCAGCACCGGACCGCGACAGACCGGAGCGACCGTCGTGTTGGCCGGTCGACACCCCAACGCATGCTCTGCGGGCGCGACGGGACTGAGAGCAGCCGGGGGACAATCAGCGTCAGCCACGGCGCCCCTACGCCCTCGACTGCTCAGCGACAAACTCATACAGCGCCTCCAGATCCTCCCTCCCCTCCCGCATCGCCCGACCCGTGATCTCAACCAGCGGCGCCCCGATCTTCAGGTGAGGACTCACATCCATCTCAACCCGTCGTTCCCACGGATACCGCTTCGAAGGGAGTAGCGTGACCGGGACCTTCCTGCGGCCGCGATGTTGCCTCCGGGGGTCCAGACACCCCCTCGCGCCTCGCAGTGCTTCCGCCCAGCCCTGGCCGTCGAGGCGATCCAGCGCGACCGGCGTGGGGGCGATATTGGCCTCCTTGATCGCGCGCCGGGCGGAGTACTGCCACGCGTCGCGCGACCAGAGCACGGTGACCCTGTCGGGTCTTGCGACCTGCGGGCGATACCGGGTCAGGAGGAGCGGTCGGGCGATCTCCCGCTCGATGAGTCGCGCGACCGGCCAAGCGTCGTACTTCATGCCCTCGAGGTTGACGCCCAGCCAGACCGCGCCGTCACGGGGGTAGTAGCCGGCGTTCCACTGGACACCCTCGTTGCCGTCCGAGATGCCCAGGACGCCGCGGGATGGGCTGCCGAAGTCGCGTCCGCGGCATTGGAAGATGACTCTGAAGAGGGACTTCAGGGTGTCGGCGGGGTGGGTGGGGGTGCCTCCGCCGCTCACGGGTCCGGGTTCCCCAACGTGTCGGGGTCGGGATCACCGTTCATCGATTCCCGTTCCGCATTCCTCCTATATTGGCCGCTCCCGTGTCCACGATACGGGTGCTCATCCCCCGTTGTGCCTGGTCCGCCCACACGTTCTAGCCCGGAAGGGCGGTACCCCGCCTCCACATTGCTTAGGGCCCGGTAGATCACTTCGCGCATCCAATCGTGAACACTGTGGCCCTGCGTTGCGGCCGCCCGCTTGATCCGTCCGGGTACGGTTCTGCCGACCCGGACGGTTAGCTCTGCCAAGTAGTCCTTGTCCTCGCGCCGCGTCACGGTTTCGCCACCTCGATTCGGGCGCAGTCATCCCTCTGGTGATCCAGTCCCCACTGACAAGGGGTTCGCAGGCGTTGTGTCATTTCCGTCCTCCTAGTCTAGGTCCACGGGTTTCGCCCGTAAAACGTCAAGGCCGTCCCGATATGCTCCACAAAGCTACGGTCCGCATCCCCCACCGAGGCCTTCCAAGCTTCGATGTACTCTACCGCTCGTCCCGTCGACGGCGGGAGCATACGCACTGCGTTCCAGCCGTGCGGATACTCCTCGAACACTGGCAGCAATCTCAGGGCGACGACTCCGTTCTTGTCGCGGAGATAGGGGCATGATCGCATTGCTTCCTCGTTTGCGGACAGCCACGCTCCGAGGGTCGCCTTCAACGGGCAGCGCCGATACTTCTCCATCACCGATACGGCATAGTCCGTCAGCGACTGCGAGTAACTGATCCAGTTCGGGTAGGGTGCCTCAGAGTCCCACCGCTTTCCCATCCGGCGTAGCACAAATAGCGAACCAAGCTCGCAAATCGCCTCGTGCAGCCAGTTGTTCGGATTGTCGCGCAACCGTTCGTGACCGGAGAGAACGTGGCAGAACTCGTGTGCGAACTGGTACGCGAACTGGGCCCAGTGACGATCCTTTGCTGTAAGATTCACTGTGTAGGCCACATCGTGAGGACCTCTGTACAGGGCTCGTGGGGGCTCCTGCACGGCCACGTTGACGACCCGAATGGTCTCGTCGAACGGATCTCGCAATTCGCGAACAATCTGCGATGCTGCATTCTCCAGGAGCACCTTAATGTCCTCAAGACCCGCGTCCCCCCAGTCGCAATTCCTGATTGAAATCCGCAACATTCCTCCTTTTGAATGAGTGTCTTGCCGACCCTGATCGACCAGTGACGATCATCGTCGACCCGGCTGCGTCTGGTGCTCGATCCGCTGGCCGAGGTACTTAGCATAGCCCACCCACACGACCCGGCCATCCTCCGCCGAAATGTAGAGGCCCAGTTGCGGCTGACCCGCCCGTCGGGGCCCGGCGCGCTGTAGCCGAATCTCCCCGAGCCCGCACGCGGCGCTCCAGCCGGCTCAACCCTTGGCTCGCAGCCTGCGCCAGCATTCCGGGTGCAACACGCTCACCAGACGATTGAACTTCTCGCGCATCCACCCGACGGCTTCGTCAAAGTCGCGGATGGTGGTCCCGTCTACGAACTCGACGTTGCGACTGAAGCCCAGGCGGGGCGGTCCACTCGGGGCGGACCAGCGTTTCCAGCCCTCCAGCCGGCTTCCCAGTTCCTCATTGCTGCTCAGAGCGCCGACGATCTCATCAAAGACCCTTTCCTCCTCGGGGAAGCCTGTCCGCCATGTGAAGTAGATGCCCATGCCGGACTGGCTGCGGTTGAGAAACGCGCCGAACGAGAGGCCCCAGCCGCCGAACCCCGATCCGTCGACCTTGACCCATACACTTCCGTACCTGGAGGGTTGAGGCACCTCGGGTTCAGGATCGTCAAAGGCGAAGTCCTCCAACACCGCTCTCCAGAATCGCTCGTTCTCGTCCTCAATCGGCGATGGCTCATGCTCCTCGAGCGGATCGTCGTCGGTCTCTTCCAGAATGGTCTTGCGAACGAGCACCGTCCGGGGCACAAGTTCGGTCCGCGCCAGCACGCGAGGCTGGATGATCAGGTCTTCGCCATCGCCACGACGAAAGACGGCCGCCTCGATGAGCGCAAGATTGAAGCGCAGTCCGCTGTGTTCCTGCACATAGGCGACGATGTCTCGGACGCCCTCGCGGATTCCGTCGCCGATGATCAGAAGAAGGAACTCTCCACGTTTGAGTCGGCGGGCGACGTTGTCGATGAAGATGTGCTCTTCCACCTCGCTGTGCGCTTCGGAAACGATGTCGCAGGGTGACCGTTGGGTGCGGTTCCTGACCTCTCGGTCCAGATCGTCGTAGCTCCACGACCCGAGCACGCGGGCGTAGTCGAGGATCTGGCCGACCACTTCCCTGCGCGCTTCGGGATTCCTCCACAGCTTGAACTCCGCGAGAACGATTCGGCCGGTCGGAGTCAGGTACAACGCATCGGCGGCCCCGGCCCGTGTGCCGAGTTCCATGCAGACCGGAACCGAGTTGCGGTACGCGGGGTCGATCTCACCGAGCGCGAGGATATCCGCGTGCCGGAATAGCATTTCCTGCAAGGCGACCTCGTCGATTGAATTCTCGCTTCCGGCGGACGCCAATGGAACGCGCCGCCAGATGGCTTTTGCGGCCCGGTCGCCGCGCAGTTGGATGAGGTCGCCGTGAAACTGTCGCTTCTCGGTGCTGTTGCCGGGGGTCGAGGTCAAGGGCTACATCCAATCCGTGATTTGCGATGGTGAGGCGCCGCCATCTGAGCGATCGATGGGCTCAGGGTCACCTCCGTCAGCCGCAACCGGATCCTCCGATCCAGCTGATTCATGTGCTGGCTCTCCTCGCCGTCGGGGTCCCGATCAAGACATCACCATACTACTCACGACATGACCAGTGCGCGATGGTGATGGGTATTCAACGCTCCACGAATCCGTGCGTCCGTGCTGATCAAGCGACAGAAAATGTCAACTGTGCAGGAAATCGTATTCCTAAGTTGACAGTGGAGCCCTGAAGGCGCCCGGAGACCGTTCCAAAAGTCAGGTACTGTCCCTCCCCGCTGGATTCGCTGGATTCGTGGCTGGATTCGTCTGCCGAGGTCCGGCGACGCCCGAAAACTGCATCCTTTCCGGCTGTCCGGCCGGGATTCCGATCCGATCATTCAGGGCGACGGTATACAGATTCGCGTCTCCTCGAAAGATGGTTTTCCGCTCCCGGCCCGAAGGTTTGACGAAGTGCTAGCTAGCTAGCCACCGTCTGCGCCGCGGGTGTGACACCGAAAAAGATGGCACTCCGGGCACCCCGGTCATGCTCGCAACGAGCACACGCTAGCGGTCGGACCAAGAATCGATCACCGGCGGAGCCATCCGTTCTCGGTTCAGTCTCACAGCCCTGCCGAGGATCTCGCTCACTTCGGTCTGGTTTGCAACTCTTGTTCAGTCAAGTAACGACGGTGTCCTGCCAGCCTATTGGTGGTTCGATGGTGTAGCTGGACAGCCAGCCAACGATCTCTCTGCCGGGGGGGTCAGATGGATTTGGCGGCCGACCCTGCGGGCGGGCCCGCCTCCTCCTGCACTGGACGGGGAGCCACCGGACGGAACGGGCTCTGCGCAGTTTTTCATGCCCGGCAACAGCGAGTTGCAGCGCGATTATAGCCGTGGGTCAGACATCGCTCCCGGTGGTGCCCACTGGAAGCACTGCGACGCTTCGTGCCCCTACCATTCCACACTCGTCAGCGGAGTCCTTCGGAAAGCGAGACTGGACTTCTAGACGCCGCCTCGTTAGAGTCTAGTGTCGACTACCTCTGTCCTTAGGAGAGACCGAAATTGGATTTGACGACCTGGTACGCTTCCGTCAAACTGAATGACGTATTTCGTCCTTCCTTGACTCGGCATACTACTAGGTCTGGTGGACTGGTGGGCAGTGCACCCCTGTATCTTGAGGTGACGCCTTCCAAGCCTCCGAACCCACCGCCCTACTCTATTGGCGACCGGCTTTGGCTCTCCTCTTGCGCGTGGGCAACGCATCCGTCACGATTCCCGTCCATCTCTCCGCAACCCATCTACTTCTCCCTCCGAGTAAGCGAGCGCCGTGCATATGACCGAAAAAGCGAGCCCTGCAACAGAACAGCTTCCCCCCGCCGAGAGCGAGGACCTGACACTCACAACTCGCGACGACTTGTCGGGGCCGGCACTGGTCGACGAGGCATGGATTAGCCACGATCTGATGGGGATGGTCGTCGTCCACTTCTTCCATGACTACCTGGCGTTGCCGGATGAAACCACCGTGCGTTCTGGCGGTCGCCCCAGGGGCACCCTAGTGCCAAGGCGACATGTGCGCGCGAGCCTCGTGATGGCCCCAACTATAGCGAGGGTCATCGGCAAAGAACTGGCGTCGTACGCCGAGGCGATGCTGGGCGAGGAGGAAGAAGAATGAGTGGGGGCTTAGCAACCGCCAAGAGTGACCACACCCTGAGCAAACCCAGACTAGACGACGACCGTGATAGGGTCATCCGTGAGCGCCTGAGCAAACTAAAATGGGTGGAACATCGCCCCGATAAGGGGTGGGTCGTGGTTTCGGGACTTCCCGTAAGTGAGCCCGTACAGTACCATTTCGCTGATGTCGACACCTTGCTAAAGACAAATGTAAATCGAATGGTGGTCAATCCAATGATGGAAGTCCGGGATGTGGCGATCGCTCAGGCATTAAAGACTGCGTTCTTAGTTGGAAGCAAGAGCGGTCGCGTAGATCAGCGGAGTGGCTCGAAGGAGCACTCATACGGACAAGTGGGGGACCCTACCGGAGAAGCTCTTCCCACATGGCCAACGAAGACCGATGATGATTGGCCGATCACGGTGCCACGGGTTACGGTGCCAGGGTACGTTGACGTGCCGCATGAGATCTTAGACGAACTTGAGACCGTTCAGGAAGCCGCACACGAAGAAGGGTGTCCGGCGCCACCGTCCGAAACCGTCAACGATGCCCGCAACCTGTTGCGTCGGATGTACAGCTACATGCCTTTCCCGTATGATGTAACCCACGACGGCGAGGGTGGCTTGGCCATTCAAGCCCTCGGCAACGGCATCGCCGTTTTGGTGATTCTATCGCCGAATGAGGATGACCAGTGCTATGTCAGCCTTGACGAGGAGAATCGAAGGTCGATCTATGGAAGACGAGGCAAGGTGTTCGGACGGTTTCTTCGCACGGCGTTGCGGGACCTCAGAGATGCTGAGAGCCAGAGGACTACTCATCGGTGAGAATGCCCAAAGAGGTATGCCATCCCCGTGAAATCATCGGCAGAAGACTCTACTCCGGGAGCCATATAACGCGACGCGGCAAAGTGAACTATCGTGCCTTCTATAAGCCTGGTGAATCACGACTGTCCGTTGACCGGCTAACCTATGCCCCGACCGGATTCCTCGAGGGGCTCGCGATGCAAGACGGGCGAGATCGTGATCAGACGTTTCACGGCTGGGCTGGTAGGCGAGCCGAATTGATCGAGGACCAAGGAGTAGCCGTCACGCCGTCCCCAATCCTCAATGACCCTGAGATTCCTGACAACGAGTACCACGCGGACATCGTATTGCCCGAGGGCGCCAATAGTGACCTCGAGAGAAAGGAACAAGCGAACAAGTTGGTCAGGTTCCCGTGGCATGTTATGCAGCCTAGTCCCGAAGTGCCTGTTGCTGGGTAGCTGATGCTGGATGCAGGTTGAACTGGCCCAGACGGTTGACTAGGGGGACGACCGTGCCTGGATCGTGGCGGTCTCTCGCTCGTGAGCCCAAATGCATCTCAATCTGTCGTTCCCAGGGGTGCCGTTTCGAGGGGAGCAGCGTGACCGGATCCTTCCTGCGCGTCGCTTGATCTCCGCCCCCGCCCATCCAGCCATTCGACCCCCTCCGCCCTTCATTCCCACCTTGGAGCCCCACCATCGCAGAGTTCAATGCGCTCGAAGTCCAGCCCCCGTTCCAGGAGGATGGCCCCCTACAGAAACAACCTCATCCTCTGCTCCAGCAACGGCCGACTCAGAATCCCCGTCATATTCAGCACCTCCAGATTGAACCCGCCATCCCCCCCCGGGCGCGTATACACAACAGCGGGCCCGCGGGCGATCGCGCCATGGTGGGTGGGGTGGGGGGGGGGATCAAAAATGATGGT
>VXLT01000191.1 GCA_009841475.1 Gemmatimonadota bacterium | reverse complement strand
GTGGGGGGGGTGGCGGGGCTGCTGGGCTTGATCGAGGTCGCGCGGGACGGGGAGCGGCGCCGGGCGATCGGGCTGGATGAGCGCTCGCGAGTGCTTGTGTTCAATACGGAGGGCGCGACCGACCCGGGCCGGTATGCGCGCATCGTGCGGGGTGGGAAGCCGGAGTAGTAGTCCGTGGCCTGCCGGGCGCGGGGATCGTGCCGTGTGGGGTGGTCCGCCGCCACCTGCTCCCGACACGCCCGCCTGATTACCTTCGGTAAGCCGCCATCCTCAAACAACCGACGAGGCAGCACCCAATGAGCGACCCATTCTACACCGCCCGCGCCAGCGTGGCCAAGGTGGACGGCATCCACCGCCGCGCCACCCTCGAAGACGGCACCGAAATCGACTTCGGCGTCCACGGCCCCATCAAGTCCTACTTCCGCCTCGACGCCGAGCCGGACCGCCCTCTTCCCGTCGACTATCTGGTCGCCGCCGCCGCCGGCTGACTGCTCGGGACCCTCAACGGCGCACTGGAGGTGCGCGGGATCCCGATGGCGAACGACGCGATCAGCGTTACGGCGGAAGGCACCAACGAGGTGGTGGACCGGGTCGTCACCCTGACCCGGATTCATGTCCACTACACAATCAGGCTGCCCGTGGGCGCGCCGCGCGACAAGGTGGACCGGGCGCTGGAGACGCATGTGGCCAAGTGTCCCACGGCCGCCAGTCTCAAGGGGGCGGTGGAGGTAACCTGGTCGGCGGATGTGACGTAGCGGGCCGGTTGGCCTGTCGTCGGCGATGGTCGCTTCGTCCATCCAGCTGCGATGGGCAGAATTGCGCCCACCCGGGTTCTCCACGCAGCGGTCCCGCCAAGTGCGGATGTCTGCGGCTGTTACTCGACCAGGATAACGCCCGCGCAAACGATCGCACACGCCGATTTGACAGAATACGGCGCAGTGTATTAACGTTACGGCTGATTGCCGTATAGAGCGTCATCCAGGGAGAAGCAGCCATGAGAATGCCGAAACTGCCCAACGCCGAGCTGGCCATCATGCAACTGCTCTGGCGGAAGCCTCACCTTTCCGCACGCCAGATCCAGGAGCATCTCTACCCGAACTCGCCGCGGTCCCAGCACGGCGCCGTCCAGAGCCTGCTACAGCGTCTCATGGAGAAGGGGTTCGTAGTCCGTGACCGTGATGTGGGGGTCTACATGTTCTCTCCCGTCCCGAGCCGGGAGGAGTACGCGAGCGACCAGCTGGAGATGCTCGCAGAACGGATCACCGACGGGTCGGTGGTGCCGATCATCACCCAACTGCTTGAGGCGGACAGGCTGCCGCAAGAGGAGATCGAGAGGCTTCGCAGGATTCTGGAGGAGTGGCAATGATCGATGTCATGCTGCAGATCGGCGCAACGAAGCTGGTCCTCGCGATCGCCCTGGCCGGAATGGTCTGGGTAGTCCGACGGCGCGTGAAGCGGCCGGCCACCGTCCACGCTCTGTGGTTGATGGTTCTCGTCGCCTTGCTGGTGCCCGCGATCGTGCCGCTTCGCGTTCTGCCGGAGGAGGAACCGGTGGTGGTTGTGGCGCGGTCCGAGGTGCTGGCGCAGTCCACAGTCGTGCCGCTTGCCGTTCGACCGGAGGACGTGGCGGAGGAAGTTGTGGCGCGATCCGAGGTCGCCCCGCCGGCGGCGGTCACCGACGCCGGAGTGCGCGGGGACGGCATGGTCCCGGCGGGTTGGCTCAAGCCGAATGTAAAACCTCTAACCGCGCTCCTGTGGCTGCTGGGTTCCGGCGCGTTCTTCGGGTGGACCGTGGCGCGGACGGTGCGTTTTCAGCGAATGCTTACCCGCGCTGCCCGGCCGGCCCCCCGGTTGCAACGTCTCGCGAATGAGATCGGCGACACGCTGGGCTTGCCGCGAGTGCCTCGGGTCTACACCACGGATGCGCGGGTGCGCCCACTGGTGTGGTGGGCGGGTGGCCGCGTCCGGGTCCTGATCCCCTCGATGTTCGTCGCCGAACTCGATGAGACGGAGATTCGCGCGGTGCTGGCGCATGAACTGGCCCACGTGCGGCGCCGGGACTACCTGGTGCGAGTGGTGGAACTGCTGGCGTGCTCGGCTTACTGGTGGAATCCGGTCGTCTGGTGGGCCAAGCGCCGGATGAGGTCGGCGGAGGAGTCGAGCTGCGATATCCTCGCCGTCGCCGCGTCGAAGCTGACGCGGGATCGCTACGCCGAGTCACTGCTCCGCGTAGTCGAGATCATGTCGGCCGGGCCGGTCCCGCGGGCGCCGGCCCTCGCGAGCGCGGCCGACAGTTGCCGGGATTCGAGACGGCTGGAGCAGAGATTGAGGACGGTCCTGGCAACCGCTTCGGTTTCGCCCACGGCTGGCAGGTTCCGGGTCGCAGGCGCGACTGCGCTGGCGTGCGGGCTGTCCCTCGGCCTGGTGTATTGCACCCCCGGTGCTCGGTCTGCTTTCGCCCAACCGCAGTTGCCGACTACTGCTGTGTCGGAGGACGGCGCCGGCAATCGGATCGGCGTGCTGGAGATCGACTACACAACCGGCCGAACCATCATCGACGACGAGTCGCGCTCGATGTGGGCCACCGATCTGGCCGTCGACCGAAGCAGGGGGATCCTCTACGTCATCGACGCCGAGGAAAGGGAAGGGATCATGGCCTTCTCCCTCGAGACGGGCGCATGGATCCGAACCATCCGGACCCCGCGGGGCGATGGGCTCCGCGAGTTCCCCGGCGGCAGGTGGAGCACGGCGGTCGCCCCGGACGGAGGTCTCTACGTATCGGGCCCGGGAAGGGTTCTCGAACACGATGCGCTGGGCACCCTCGTCGGCACCTGGAGTCCCGCCTGGCAGAAGGGCACCAGAGTCTGCGACTTCGGCGGCGAGCCGGCCATTCCGATGCGGTCCGGAGTGATGCGCAGAAGGCCTGACGGTACAGACGATCCCATCCCGGCAGAGGCGGAGGAGGAAGACGCTTTCATCGCTCGATCCCATGAAGACGCGTCGGCGTTCAACACGACACACGTCGGTGCCCGTATCGCCTGCACGGGTTCCACGGCCTTCGTAGTGAGGTCCTACCTGGATGGTCCGGACTCCGTCTTCACCTACCACCGGAGTGGCGAGGTGGGCAGGGTGGCCGTGCCCACCGATTTCGCCGAGTGGGAGGGGTGCGAGAAGAGGGAGGTCAGGACGCCATCCGGGCCGTCGGTGGGCCGCACCCCCTGTTGGGTCTGGAACCGGGCTCTGACGCCGTCCATGGACGACCGGGGCAACCTCGTCCTCTTCAGTGAGGTGGACTTCGACACCGCGGGAACCATCATCAACCCCGAGACCGGCTGCTACGCGATTGTGCGCAAGGATCCGAGCACCGACAAGTCGCGCATCCCCGTACGCATTCTCGGCGATAGCGTCCTGGTGTTTCACAATCACAGCGAGCCAAACGAAAACGGCGGAACCACCTACTACACGGACAGCGCCAACCGGGTCTCGCTCCACCCGTTGCGCCGGGTCGGCGGCGAGCCGTGCCCTGGGATGCTGCCTTCCCTGGAGCAGGTTGGGCAGGGCGGGCCGCACGAGTGATATGTAAAGGAGACACATCATGGTTGGACATGCAAGAGAGGCAAGGAAGAGGGTGAACAGCTACCGGGCCACCGTACTGCTTGCTGTCGCGGCTATCTTCGGCGGGCCTGCGGCCGACGCCCAGCAGGTGCTGGAAATCGATTACACAACCGGTCGGACCATCATCGACGACCAATGGCGGTCGATGCGAACCTCCGATCTGGCCGTCGACCGAACCAGGGGCATCCTCTACGTCATCGACGCCGAGGAACCGGAAGGGGTCATGGCCTTCTCACTCGAGACAGGCGAATGGATCCGAACCATCCAGACCCCGGAGGGCGATGGCCCCCGGGAGTTCCCGGAGGGCAGGTCCAGCACAGCGATCGCCCCAGGCGGGGGCCTCTATGTCTCCGGCCTGGGACGAGTTGTCGAGTACGATTCGCGGGGCGTCTTCGTCAGCTCCTGGACCCCCGGTTGGAAACAGACCTTCGACGTCTGCGACTTCGGTGGCGAGCCGACCATTCCGATCCCGTCCGGAGTAGAGCGAAGGCGACCGGAAGGGACGGGTGACGGCATCCCGTCAACAACTGCGGAGGATCGCCCCCCGGAGATCCGGACTCCCGACGAGAGCCATACGTTCGCCACAACGCACGTCGGCGCACGGCTTGTATGCACGGAATCCAGGGCCTTCGTCGTGAGGTCCTACACGGATGGCCCCGACTCCGTGTTCGTGTACCACCGGGATGGCAAGGTCGGGGCCGTGGCGGTGCCCAGCGATTTCGCCGATTGGGAGGGATGCGAGAAGAGGGAAGTCAGGACGGCATCCGGGCAGGTGTCTTCACGCCCTCTCCCCTGTTGGGTCTGGAACCGGGCCCTGACTCCGTCCATGGACGACCGGGGCAATCTCGTGCTCCTGGGTAGTGACTTCAATTTCGCGGGCACCATCATCAACCCGGAGACCGGCTGCTATGCGATCGTGCGGAAGGATCCGAGCACCGACAAGGCCCGAGTGCCCGTGCGCATCCTCGGCGACAGCGTCCTGGTGTTTCACAACTACAGTGAGCCAAACGAGAACGGCGGAACCACCTACTACACGGACAGCGCCAACCGGGTCTCGCTCCACCCCTTCCGCCGGGTCAGCGGCGAGCCGTGTCCCGGAATGTTGCCGTTGGTGAACTGACAGTGCGAACAGAGAGGCTCCGCAGGATCCTGGAGGAATGGAAATGACCGATATCCTGCTGCAGATCGGCGCCACGAAGCTGGCCCTCGCGATCGCCCTGGCCGGGACGGTCTGGGGGGTCCAGCGGTGCGTGAAGCGGCCGGCGACCGTGCATGCTCTGTGGCTGATGGTCCTCGTCGCCGTGCTGGTGCCCGCGGTGGTGCCGCTTCGGATTCTGCCGGAGGGGGCGGAGGAGGAGGCTGTGGCGCAGTCCGAGGTTGCGGTACAGTCCGAGGTCGTGGCGCAGTCCGAGGTCGTGGCGCAGCCCGCAGCCGGGCCGCCTCCCGTTCCGCCGGAGGGCGTGGCGGAGGAGGTTGTGGTGCAATCCGAGGTCGCCCCGCCGGTAGGGGTTGCCGACATCGGCGTCAGCGGGGGTGGCATTGCCTCAGGCGCCTGGCTGACGCGGAACGCAAAACCCCTGGTCGCACTCTTTTGGCTGCTGGGCTCCGCCGGATACCTCGCATCGACCGTGGTGCGGACGGTGCGGTTTCAGCGAACGCTTGCCAGGGCCGCCCGGCCGGCCCCACAGCTGCAACGTCTCGCGACCGGGATCGGCGACACGCTGGGCTTGCAGCGAGTGCCGCGCGTCTACACCACGGGTGCGCGGGTGCGCCCTCTGGTGTGGTGGGCGGGCGGGCGTGTCCGCGTCCTGATTCCGGCGTTGTTCGTCGCCGAGCTCGACGAGACGGAGCTTCGCGCGGTGCTGGCGCATGAACTGGCACACGTGCGGCGCCGGGACTACCTGGTGCGAATGGTGGAATTGCTGGCGTGCTCGGCCTACTGGTGGAACCCGGTCGTCTGGTGGTCCAAACGCAGGATGAGGGCGGCGGAGGAGTCGAGCTGCGATATCCTCGCCGTCGCCGCGTCGAGGCTGACGCGGGATCGGTACGCCGGGTCACTGCTCCGCGTAGTCGAAATCATGTCGGCGGCGCCGGTCCCACGGGCACCGGCCCTGGCGAGCGCGGCCGAGAGTTGCCGGGATTCGAGGCGGCTGGAGCAGAGGCTGAGGACGGTCCTGGCAACCGCTTCACCTTCGCCCACTGCCGGGAGACTCCGCGCAGCAAGCGCGACCGCGCTGGCGTTCGGGTTGTCCCTTGGCCTGGTGTATTGCACTCCAAGCGGGCGGTCGGCTCTCGCCGAACCGCAGGTGCCGATTGCCGCGATGGTAAAGGACAGCGCCGGCATTCGCATCATCGAGAACGCGAGTCCGCCCGAGGGCTCCCGCCTGAATTGGCGGATCGGGCCGGAGCCGACGCTTTCGATCGGCCAGGTGGCCGGAGAAGGAGCCTACCTTCTACACGATGCCATAGATGCCACGCGATTGAGCAAAGGACGGATAGTAGTAGCCGAACAGAGCACCCAGGCGTTGAGGGTCTTCGACGCCCAGGGCGCATTCCTTGCGACCTGGGGAGGCGCGGGCGCCGACGCGTTCGCCGAACTCCGGGAAGTGACGCGATGGCCCGGTGATTCGATCGCCGCCTGGACCACACCACACCGAGGCATCTCTGTGTTCGCGTCGGACGGGAGTTTCGGGCGCACCTTCAACCTAGAAAACCGGGGTAACCCCGAGTGGATGTACTTCAAGCCGGTTTCGGTCGCGGGAAACGGTTCCGTGCTCGCTGTAATGAGAGCCCCGGACGTGGACACAGTGGTCGTTCAGTTGAGGGATGGCGAGGGCAGCACGACCGCGAGTTTCGGTACGCACCCCAGCACCGAGGGACGCCGCTTCGTCGAAGGGGAACGCCGCAGGTGGTTTCCGACGATCTTTGGGCGCGAGCCGGTCTATGCGACTTGGGGCGACCTGGTCGTTATCGGCTCAACCGACCGCTACGAGCTAAAGGCGTTCCGGGCGGATGGCACTCTGGATCGAATCGTCAGGCGCGGCCATGTGCCCCGCGCGCCGACGCGTGCCGATGTTGCGGCATACATCGACCGAGCACTGCCACAACTGAGACCCGATATGCCGCGGGCGGCGTTCGAGAATCAGCAGCGGTGGCGCCGCAGGTACGAGGCCGTGCCGGTCGCCGAGCACTTCCCTGTCTTCGAGTCGATCATGACCGATGCGATCGACCACCTCTGGGTCGAGGAATATGAGTTCCCCGGGGAAGAGCGGCCGGTCAAACTGTGGACCGTCTTCGATCCCGCAGGGCACATGCTCGGATTCGTCGAGACACCAGAGGTATCCGGGGTCTACGAGATCGGTGAGGACTATATCCTGACACGGGTCCGAGACGAGCAGGGTGTTGAGTACGTGAAGTTGTGGCCCTTGGACCGGTCGGGGGGGATAGCGGATCATCGCTAACCCTAACCCGGAGTACCGGTCTGCTCCCGGTACTCGCGCATCGCCTTGTCCGTGAGCAACTCGTCGATGGCAGCGACGAGCGCTCCCCCGCGCTTGTCGATATGTCGGATCACGCCCTCCTCGTCGATCACGTAGATCGTGGGCCAGCCTGACACGTTCCACTGGGTCGCAATCGGCCCGTCCGCTGCTACCAGCTCGGCCTCCGGCTGGCTGTGCCCGTCCCACCAGGTGCGGTAGCCGAGGCGCTCCCGCTCCTTCGCCTGTACGATCGTGTCCAGCACGGCGTCACTGTTTACGCTCAGCAAGACGACGTCCTTGTCCTTGAACGCTTCCAGCATGCCGCGCTGGTAGGGATACTCCTCGCGGCAAGGCCCGCACCACTGCCCGGAGAAGATCAGCGCCACGATGTTGCCCCTGTAGTCCTCGAGCGCGAACTCGATGCCGTCGGTGTCCTTGCCGACGATGTTGGGGGCGACACGCCCTGGCATGAGACTCTCGACCACGAAACGCTGTCGGCCGAACTTTTCCGCGGCGTCGGGATGCTTTTCCCCGAGTTCATCCAGGAAGGCCATGATCCGCGCGGCCTGATCGTCGTTGACGATTCCAAGCTGCAGGCGTAGGCGCATCATCAACATGGAAAACGTGGCTTCCGCCGCGAAATCGCCGGTGGCTTCGGGGAGATTCAGCAGCGCATCGACTTTCGCCAGAATCCTGTCCACCTGCCAGTCTTCGAAGGGTTCTCCATTCTGCGGATAGTCTCCCGCGGACTCGGGAAACGGCATGGCGAAGCCGGCGAACCCCGGCTGGGACGGGATGTGCCCTGCGAACCCGTCGACCATCATCTTGCGCTGGCCGATCACCTCGCTGTCCGGGTGCTCTTGGGCGAGCGCGTCCAGGTATGCGTGGATTCGTTCCCTCTGCTCGACGCTGACTTCGGGCACAAACAGACGCCGCATGAAGTTCATCAGGTGAATGTCCGCCTCACGTTCGAAGTCGCGGAGGGTCTCCTCCGCCGACATCGCGGCTTCAAGCGCTGCCATCAACTCCTCGAAGCTTCCCTCGGAGAGCGGCTCGCCTCCGTTGTCGTACTGGTCGGCAGGCGGGAACCACAGCCTGGCCGCAGCGGCGGGGATGTACATCTGCCAATCGCCGGTTTCGGCGTCGGTTGCCTCCTTGTCGCTGGCCACGAGCACCCCAAGACCGAAGGAAACGACGACAATGCCTACTACTGCTAGGGCCTTCTGCATTCTGGACCTCTCCCTTCCTGGTGGTACTCGGATCCCCGATGACCTGTTCGGGCCTGCCGAGCCGAAAGGCGGCCCTTCCGCCAGAGCATTTCCACTAACGGCCAGTTTGGAGTGCGATAACCGTGGCATCCCCTTGGCATCGTTCTCCGGTACCCCAGCGATCCGGCTGGCCCGGCAACTTGTCTCCGACAATACTACATGCTGCCGTATCACGTCAAGGGAACGACCAAAACAAACTTCGGCCAGCGGCAGTCGGGTCTAGCTTCCTCCCTGCCACCGAGCCATGGCAAGCCACGCCCCAAGACGCTACCTTCCTCGGATGAGGTTGGGCAGCCCGGGCCAAGCGAAGCGTGAACTCCATGCGACAAGCGCACCCAGATACGACAGACGCATCATGGTAGGGTGCCATGCAACGGCAGGGAACGCAGATCGTACAATCCTCCCGATGCTACTGGTACTAGCGGCGGTAATCGCAGCCTGCCAGCCCGACATCCGCGAAACCGCCGGCATCCCCGTCCAGATCGAAGACAGCGCCGGCGTGCGGATCGTCGAGTACGCCGGGATGCCGGACACCGAAGCACCCTTCCGGTTCCCGCCCGAGCCACGCTACCGCCACGGCACCAACCAGGGCGACTACGCCTTCCAGGGAGTCCAGCCCGGCAGCCTTTTCCCGGACGGCAGCGCCGTGGTTTCGGATGTGCTAAACAAGGAACTGATCGTCCTGAGCCCGGACGGCGCTTCGCACGAGGTGCTCGCCGGGGAGGGGGAGGGCCCGGGAGACGTGAGTTACGTGGGGGCCACGTTCGCGCTGGAGCAGGACAGATTCCTGGCGGTCGACTTCCAGCTGAACCGCCTGACCGTCTTTGATGGCGGCTCGGTCGAACGCACGGTGGACATCCGGCACGCCGATCCGCTGAACGTCCTGGGAATCGGCGTACCCGGACAGCTGCTGGGGACTGCGAATCTGCTGACGCCCGACTTCGAGGAGGAATGGCTTCCCGGCCACATGGCCCGGTTCGACATGGCGACCGGAACCCTCGACACGGTCGCTTCCTACGACTTGCTCGCACGGGCTCCTCCGGGAATCCGGTGGAACCCGATCGGGGCGGCCGGCTGGGTCGCGGTCGTCGGGGGCCAGTTCGTCTACGCACGCACCGACCGGCCGCAGGTCGACTGGCATCGTCCCGACGGCAGCGTCACGCAGATCGTGCGGTGGCAGGCCGAAGCGGCTCCCCTGACCGAGGAGTTGCTCGAAGGTATCGAGGCCGGGCTCCGGGCCAGAAACCAGATCGCCAACCCGGGCGCGTCGGATGCCGACATCGATCGCATGACCAGTGACAACATGGCCACCCGCCGGGCCGTCCTTGGCGACCCGATGCCGCTCTTCTCCACGCCCATCGGGGATTCGGAGGGCCGGGTGTGGTTGCCCTCCTACCAGCCGGCAGTCCGGGCCGAGGGAGCGCCGCAGTACACCGTCATCTCCGGCGACGGGGAGTGGCTGGGCACGGTGGAGGCCCCGCCGCGGTTCCGCATCCTTGACATGGCCGGTAGGCTCGTGCTTGGCGTCCAGCTGGACGAGATGGATGTGGAGAATGTCGTGGTGTACGAGTTGGCGGGGAGCGGGTGAGGTGGTTGTGTTGCACCCGGTTTAGCTACCGCACCAACGCCTCCACCTGACGCGGAATGTCGACCAGTTCGGGGCGCTCGAAGCGCAGACGGCCCTGGGCGTCGAGCACGAAGTTCGTCTGGATGGCGAACACGCCGAACGCGCCCGTCACATCGTCCACGAGGTCATGGTACACGGGATACGTGATCCCGTGCTCCTCAATGAACGCATCCATGTCGGGGCCGGGCGGATCGCGCCAAGCGATGGACAGCACCTGTGCGCCGAGGGGCTCCAGCGTCTCCTGAAGACGCGCGACATCGGGGATCTTCTCGATGCACGGCCCGCACCACCGGGCCCAGAAGACGAGAACGGTGGGCTTGCCGGAAGTCAGGTCGGCCAGGGCCTGGCGTTCCCCGGTCGCGTCGGTCACATGGCTGGCTGCGGGCGTCCAGTCGACGGCAGCGGAAAGGACGAGCGCCCGCACTTGCGCGCGAGCGGCTTCGAGGATTGCGCCCCACTCCGGGCTGTCCGGGGTGTAGCCGACCAGCGTAGCAAGCGAATCGGCCCTGGGCTGGGGAGTGCCCGGATCGGTCGCGACCACAGCGTACGCGCGGGCGGCGCCGTCGACGTCTCCTTGATCCAGCTTCAACTCGGCGAGGGCTTCGAAGAGGTCGGGACTCGCCGATTGGTCCGTCGCCTCCTCAATGATGCCGATGGCCTCGTCGGCGCTCGCGTATTCACTCAGAAACCTGGCGTAGTCCTTTAGAAGAGTGGCGCGCCCCAAAGCGACCGACTGGTCGTGTTCATCGACGGTTCGCCCCAGCGGGCGGATTGGACTCCGCTCGTACTTCTCGCGTGCGATCTCCAACGCACGGTCCCGGCGCTCGGGTACCTCGACGACCGTTCGAGCCAAGTAGATTCCGGTAAAGCCATCGTAGGCACGCTCGGTCCACCGGTCCACCGCCGCAAGATCCGAGGACTCGATGGCGGCCTCCAACGCCAAAGGCGCAAACGGGGCGATCCGTCCCTGCGCGTCCGGCCAATGCCGCTCGAACTCTTCAAGCACGCCCGCCGGGCCTTCCGCTCGCCGCTGGTGATCCAGCGAGAACGTAATGTCCAGAGCCCAGTCGTCCGTACCGACCGTCGCTTCGGAAATCGCACGCCAGTAGGAAGCACCCTCCGAGTTCAGGACGGCCGTAGCGTAATCGGAGATCGCCTGCACCGTTGACGCCGACAGGTCCTCTCGATCCCTGTACCGTTGGTCAATCCCCGCGAAGTTCTCCTGGTGCCAGACGAACAGACTGTCACCGTTGCTCGATCCCAACGCCCGTCTCTCCAGCGAGCGAAGGCGGCCCCACCCGTCGAGTGAATCGGGGTACAGTTCCATGGCGCGCCGGAATGCCTCCAGTGACGTATACAGGTTCCGGTCTTCGAACTCGTCGGCCCGTGCTATCAGTCCACGATAGAGGGGCGATCCATCCGTTCCGTGCACCAGCAGATCGAAGAGTCTGCCGCCGTTCGCGTCGAGGCGCTGGCCGGCGGGGTCTTCCACCACAAACGCGGCGTATACGGCCGATTCCGGCAGTGTGAACAGGGTGGTGAAGGTGTTTCCGGATCCCGGCTGCATGTTGGGGATTGTGAGCAACTCAACTGCTCCTGCAGCGGTCCGGTATGTGCCACGCAGCACAAGCTCGGATTCGTCCGCGAGGGTAGAAGACGCAACGTAGCTGACGGTGATCTCGGAGCCCGCCCCCGGGCGTTCGGTGGAGAAGCGGAGCCCGCTCTCCCGTGTGCAGGAGAGCACCGGCAAGACGGCGAGCGCCACGCCAACGCACGCCAGGGTCGACCAGCGGTACCTGACCATCCGTGATCTTCTTTCCGTCTTAGGGGCTTGGTGCCAAAACTGAAAGCAGCGCCCTGATCGAGTTCGCCATGGCGGCGCCTTCAGTTCGCCGGGCGCGTCGGCCCGCCGGAACCCTCCCGCAAAATCTCCTGCAGGAACGCCGCGGCCCGATCCGATCCGGTGCGGCCCAGCCAGTAGACCGCCCGCCCGCGCACCTCCGGGTCCGTTTCCCCGCGGGCCAGTTCGATCATCGTGTCGATGACAGCGTCCGCGTACTCATCGTCGGATTCGGCTTTCTGGTAGAGCGCATAGAGGAACTGATCACGCATCTCGGCGCTTTCCAGCTTCCTGTACGTACTCTTGACCTGCTCCAGGTCCAGCGACGGCTGTCTCGACCAGGCTTGCAGCGCAGCGGAGCGGACGTTTTCCGGCTCTTCCCCATCAACGACTACAGGCAGGAGCCAACTTGCCACCCCCAGCTCTCCGGTTTCGACCCTCGCGCCAATTACCCCGAGGTACGCACGCTTGACGATGTCGGAATCCAATCTGTCGAAGACCGGCCGGAGCGACTCTTCGGCCAAGCGCTCGGCAACCAGAACGGCAGCCCGCTGGCGGGGCATCAGCTCATTGGACCCGTTGGACGAAAACTCGATCAGAGCCTGCGTCGCGGCGTCGCTCTGCTGCCGATAGAGTCCATGGATGATCGCATCCTGCATCTCGCTGTCGTCCGATTCGTTCAGGAAGTCCACCAGGACGTCGGCAACATCGGGAGACTGGAAGTTTGCGAGCCTCGTAACCGCCCACTGACGGGTGCGCGCGTCCGAATGTTCCCTGGCGACCTCGGTCAACAGGTCCCGCGCCTCGTCGGTCTCTTTGCCACTCAACCAGTTGACGGAAAGATACCGCAGGTGCGCCGAACACTCGTCATCGCGGTTGAGTATGTCGCGAACCGTCGGCATCGCGTCGACTTCCAGCCGCAGCAGTGAGACAAGGGCCTGCTGTTGCATTAGCGCGTCCACGCACTCCGGGTGGATGTCGATTCCGGTGATCGGGTCGAACCTCTCCGTAGGATCAACAGAGCGAATGACCTGCGTGAGACTGCTCAAGAACTCCGGAGTGTAGACGACGGCTCCTTCCGGCGACACCTGAAATGGCCGAACCCTGCGGTTCCCGCCATATGCCCAGACTGAGTCCCGCATGTGCGCCAGCGAGTCCGCTTGCAGTTCGAGGAGACCAGCCGCCTCAAGCAGAGCCTGCAACTGCTCAGACCGAATACGCTCGAACGTGGATGGAGCGCTTCGCCGAGCGGAATCCTGCTTGGCCGCCGAATCCACTAGAGCGCGATACCGCTCAAACGCATCGCGAGCCGCCCTCTCCATCCTCTCCTGCTCCACCGTCCAGCGCGCCTGCGCCTCCTGCATCTGCGCCTCGTATTGCAGCCGCATCGCGCGCATGGCAGTGTCGACCGCAAGTACCCTTTCCGCGTCTCGAAGCACCTCCTCGGCCGCGGCGGGGTCGCCCTGTTCGGCAAGTTGCTGTTGGACGCGCGTGCGGAGGTCTCGGATTTCCCGGTAGAGGCGACCGGTTCTCCAGACGCCGTCTTCACGGTAGCTCGACCGTGCCTCAGGGTAGACCATCAGCAGGTCCAGCAGGAGCAGTGCCTCGTCCAGATTCCCCTGCCGAAAGCGGCCGAAGGCCTCCCAGTAGTAGGAGTCGGGAACGAAACGTCCAAGTTTGACATTGCCGGTAACGTATCCGCTGGTTACCGGGTACTTTTCCCGCAGTGCCTGGAAGAGCTCCGCGGCCCGGTCGAACTCCTCCCGGTTGAGCGCGCGGCGGGCGTCCATGAACATCCGCTCTTCGTCCGTGGCGCTCCGAACCTCTCCCTCCTGAGCCGACAACGGCTTCGTTTCCAGACCCGGCAATGAGCCCGCCGTCATCGCGGCGACATCCCACGCCAGCAGGGCGGCCAGGGCCAGAACGGCCCAACCGATATTGCGTGCTTGATTCCTCATTTTATATCTCCAAGTATATGGGTGATATATTATGAAATATATCTGACTGTCCGATTTATACTATTCTATATCACAGTCCGTCCGCGTCCGTCGCCGCACGCAGCCGGGGCAGCGCGTTCTTGATCTGGATGCTCTCGCGTGCCAACTGCCATTCGACGTCCGTTGCACCGGATCCCAGGCGGGAGATCTGGAGCATGACCAGCTCCAGATCCTCGAGCAGCTTCCGATCTTCGAGCAGGGCAAACTCGGTGGGGACCCGCAACTCGTGCAGATCGAGGTGCATGCGCGTTTCGACGAGGAGTTCCCGGCCCCATGCGGCAAGGTCTCTCTCGGTGAGGGGCGTCCGCTGGTCCGTGCGCAACGCCGTGAGCAGTGTTTCGGCCCGGCCGAAGAAGCGGAGCTGCTCGCGGTCCCTGCGGAATGCAAGGCTGCTCGGGAGAGCGCGTGCCGGCTCGGTGACATCGGTGAGCGTGGCTTCGGCGAAGCCCACGGTTTGCGGCTCAAGCTCGGCCTGAATGGCTGGGGCCTGCTGATCGACCGGCGCGCCGGGTAGCGGCACGATGCTGGCGGTGTGAACCGGCGGTTCCGGCTCGGCGGGCTGTACCGGTTGGGGAGTCTCCGCGCCCGCCAGCGGCGGGTCAGCCGTTGCAACGGGAACCGTCGCGACGACGGGATCGGCCCCCACCTCACCCGGCTGCGTTTCCCGCGCACCCCGGCCAAGCGCCAGGCCCAGCACGAGAGACGCGGCCGCGGCGACGCCGACCGCCCACCCGGCCACCCTATGCCGCCCCGGCCACCGCCGCGACGGCCAACGCCACGGCGCCCGCAACGGCTCCGCGGGCAACCCGGCAACCCCTCCGGCCTCCGCCTCAACCCCGGCC
>VXLT01000308.1 GCA_009841475.1 Gemmatimonadota bacterium | reverse complement strand
GCCTCGTTGTTGGTCATACTCCTGGGGGGGGGGCGGGGGTCGCGCCGGGCACACTGGTGAAGATCATCGGCACCTCGACATGCGACATCACGGTCGCGCCGACGAGCGAACCGATCGGGAACGTGCCGGGCATCTGCGGGATCGTGGACGGCTCCGTGATGACCGGCTACTACGGGATCGAGGCCGGCCAGTCGGCGGTCGGCGACCTGCTGCACTGGTGGGTGGACTCGGTGTGTGAAGGCGATGACACCCTGCACCGCACGCTCTCGGACGAGGCGGCGCGCCTGCGTCCCGGCGCGTCCGGGCTCCTCGCCCTCGACTGGAACAACGGGAACCGCACGGTGCTGGTGGACCCGCGCCTGACCGGGCTGATCCTGGGCCAGACGCTGCACACGGGCCGCGCCGAGGTCTACCGCGCGCTCATCGAATCGACCGCCTTCGGCGCGCGCGTGATCGTCGAGCGGCTCGCCGAGTGCGGCGTCCCCATCGACCGGATCGTCTGTTGCGGGGGGATCGCGGCGAAAAACGACCTGTTCATGCAGATCTACGCGGACGTGCTCGGGCGGCCGATGCTGCTGGCAGGCTCGACGCAGACCCCGGCGCTCGGGGCGGCGATCTCGGCGGCCGTTGCGGCGGGCGCCGACGCGGGCGGATACGCGACGTTCGAGGAGGCGCAGGCGCGAATGACCTCGCTGCGCGATGAGCGCTTCGACCCGGACCCGGGGGCACAGGCCGTCTACGACGAGCTCTTCGCGATGTACCGGGAGCTGCACGATTCGTTCGGCGGCGTTGCGGGCGCCCGGGCCGACTTCCCGTCGCTGATGAAGCGGCTGCTGGCGTTGCGCGAGCGGGCCACCGGGGTGGGTCTGCCATGAGCCGCCCGCAACGCGCCGCGCCTTTCAGGGCCACCGGGCCCGCCGCCCGGACCGGGAGTCGCCCGTGAACCCCCGCACCCGAGCACTCAGGGAGTTCGTCTGGGCGGCGAACCTCGAGCTCGCCGACAGCGGCCTCGTCACCGGCACCTTCGGCAACGTGTCCGGCGCCGACCGTGACGCCGACCTCTTCGCGATCAAGCCGAGCGGCGTGCCCTACGCGGAACTCACCCCCGATCACATGGTGCTGGTTTCACTGGAGACCGGCGAGGTGGCGCGGGGCGATCTGCGCCCGTCCTCCGACACCCCGACCCACCACGAGCTCTACCGCGCCTTTCCCTGTGGCGGCATCGCGCACACCCACTCCGAGTTCGCGACCACGCTCGCGCAGGCGCGGCTCCCCATCCGCTGCATGGGCACCACGCATGCCGACCATTTCCGCGGCGACGTGCCGGTCACGCGCGGGATGACCGAGGCCGAGGTCGCGGGCGAGTACGAGCGTAACACCGGGCTCGTCATCGTGGAGGCGTTCGCGGAGGCCGGGGTCTCGCCCGACGAGGTGGCGGCCGTGCTAGTGGCGAACCACGGGCCGTTCACATGGGGCGCGGACGCTCACGAGGCGGTGGCGCGCTCCGAGATGCTGGAACTCCTCGCGCGTATGGAATGCACTATTCGCGCGATTGCGCCGGACGCTTTGCGCCCAGCCCCTCACCTCATCGACCGGCACTTCCTGCGCAAGCACGGGAAGGATGCGTACTACGGGCAGGAGTAGGGGGCAGCATCCGGCGGGGGCGTCCTCCGAAGGCGCGACGCGGTTGCGTGACCGTCTTGTTCTCGGGGCCTGCGAGGTCCTGCCCCGCGGAAACCATCGATCGCTCGGACTTGTAGCGTGTCGGTCACCGGCGCTACCTTTGCCCGCATGGTGAAATCTCGCCACGCATTCCGGAGCCGGAAGGCCACCGCCTTCGTGCTGTTGTTGCAGCTTGCGGCGATCTCCGGGTTGTCCATCGTCGAGGCGTCCCACGACCACGTCGGCCCGAATGCCGTCCAGTGGCGCAGCGATTCCGATGACCACCCGGGCGACGGCCAGTCCGCTCATGCTCAGTGCACGCTGTGCGGCCATGGCGGTGTGTGCATGCTGGTCGTGGATCGCGCTGGTGTCGTTCATGCGCCGGCCGTCCATGGTGTCCGCTCCCACCTTAAGCCAGGCTCCCGCCTCACTGCGGTTGACGCCGGCTTCTCGACTCGGTCCAGGGCTCCGCCGGGTTACCTGATCTAACCAGAGTCCTGGCCCAGTCGGCGCTTGACCGGCCGCTGGGCCACCCTCACTGACGCGGTCGTCCTGGCGGAGACCACACTCCGTCTCTGACGATTTTTCCGGCGCCCCGGGGTCCCACAGCAGTCTCGGGGGAAGGAATCCGACACGATGAAAAACTCTTTTGCAATCCCGTCGAGCACGCATCTGGCTTCCGGATCGCGGGTGGCGGCGTGCGCCGCGATCTGGTGTGGCGTGCACTGCGCGCTCACACCGTTCCTGGCCGTGGCGGCTCCTGCGCTCGCGCTCTCCGAAGGTGTCGAGCGAGCCGTTTGGGTTGGGACCGTCCCTCTCGGCGCAGTGATGCTCGTCATGGGTCCGGCCCGCACGAGCGCGGCCCTGATCCTCATCTTCGTGGGGGGGGCCGCGCTCTGGGCAGCCTCCCTCGCCGGTTGGCTCCATCCGCTGCCCGAGAACGTGACGTCGGCCGCCGGCAGCCTGACCCTCGCCGGCGCTCTGGTGCAGAGTGCCCGTGTCTGCAAAGCGGGCTCGTGCTCGGTGTGTGCCGACGAGGAGCAGGCGGACTCTACGTCGGGGCCGAGATGACCGAAAGCACCTCGCACGACGGCGCTCTCGAGCCCTTCCCGGCCCGCCGCCAACTCATCGTCACGAGGACCTGGTTGTGGCAGCCCTGGCGGGCCGTCGACAGCCCCCGCGTCGCACCGAGTGCGGCCGCCACAACCGGATCAGTCCGCTCCCCGCACCCGGGCGAGTCCAACTCCCGCGCCTGCGCCCACTAACAGGAGAAGCCCACCCAGCACCGCCAGGGGAACCGCCGCGCGGCGCGCAACGTCGGCGGATCCCTCGTCCGCCAGACTGAACCTCGGCAGACGGGGAAGGACGCTGGCGTCCATCTGTTCGCCGGCGAGGATTGCGGGCACGAAGAAGCCCCTCCATCGCTCCGCGAACGCCCGCACCTCTGACTGGAAGCCGCTGTAGCGCGCGTCGCCCGTCCCCGCGGCGTCGACAAGCACCTCCTGGGCCAAGAGCGCCGGTGACAGGAACCGGTAGCGGCGCACCAGCGCGACCTGCCTGGCCCGGCGCGCGTCGTGTTCCCCCGTCACCTCCTCCAGCCGGCGGTTCACGGCGTCCGTGGCGGCCCAGGCGAGCGCGCCCAGACCGGGTTCGTCGGCAACCACGCCCTCCGCCATCTCCGGGTGGTCCTCCAGATACCGGGCGAGGAGTTCGCTGCGGCGGTTCACGGCGTCGTTCGAGGCCTCGCGCTGCGCCGTGACCATCTGGACGCGGGACGGCAGCGGGTGCAGCAGCCCCGACGCGATGTTGATGGCGGCCGGAAGTACCACCACCAGAACCAGCCACGCGCCCACCAGAACCGTGGCGTTCCAGGCGGAGGAGCGGCGCAGGCTGTTCACCCACGCCGCGAGCACAAACCAGAAGAGCGCGTAGATGACGACCGTCGCGCACCAGAGCAGCACCCGGCCGGGCGAGCCGAAGCCCCCCGTGACCAGAGCGCCCAGCAGCGAGCCCGCCAGCACCATGCCCACGACCAGAAGCGCGCGGAAGCCCAGCTTCGCCACGACCACGCCGCGCGCCGACACCGGCTGCGAGAGCGTCAGCCCCAGCGTCCCCTGCTCGCGCTCCTCCGACAGGACGTTGTAGCTGAGCGCGAGCACCAGGAGCGGCAGCAGGTAGATGACCACGAAGGCCAGGTCGAAGCGGCCGACCATCAGGTTGAGGGGATTCTCGACCTCGCCGTTCTGTTGGAACGACGACTCGTTGGTGTAGATGTTGACGTCGTAGTAGTACGGCAGCAGATCGCTCTGTCCGACCGCCAGGGCCGTCAGCGGACCCGGGGTCAGGACTGCGGTGTGGCTGCCTCGGGCCCCGCCCAGCACGTTGGGAGCGCGGGGATCGGAGAAGCGCGAAGCTGGCTCGGCGCCGTTCTCGATGGCGGCCAGCTCCTGCTCGATGGCGCTGGCGCGCTCGACGTTGCCGGTCTGCACGGTCTCAACGATGCGCTCCTGAAAACGCATCCAGACCACGCCGTTCGCCAGCGCGTAGATGAGAAGGACGGCGAAGAGCCCGAGCACGATCCGGAGCGCCCGGTCGGCCATGAGCAGGCGCCACTCGTTCCGGAGGACAGTGCCAGCGGTCATCCTACGCTACCTCCGCGCGCCGGACGCGCGCCGCTGCCACCAGGATCGTCCCGGCCAGCCATGCCCCCAGCACCAGCAGCGACAGGATGCGGTTCCCGAGCACCCACCCCAGCGTCGGGGCGGCGTACTGCAGCGGAGGGACCGATTCCCAAAGCTCGGCGTCGGCAGCGTACGAGAAGTCGCCCGTTCGGGAATTCTCGGCCATGTCGCCGTTCATCCGCCGCATCAGGTCCCGGCGGTACGCCTCGGCGGCGGTGGCGAAGTGCCTGTGCTGCTCGACATCCGTCCCGGCCAGTCCCATCGAGAGCGTGCGTACCGCGAGCAGAGGCGCCGCCACCGCCAGCGTCTCGTGCACGACGCCCTGGCGCTCAAAGGTGTCCCACAACGCGCTGTAGTTCCGGTCGAAGATGCGGTTGCCGAACTCCTCGCTCTCCTGCAGGTAGACGCCCACCGCGTTTATGGGCAGGTCCTCGACCTGCTCCACTCCGTATTCGGCCAGCAGGCGTTGGGTCGACGCGTCCCGGTCTGGGCGAGAGATGTCCCCCACGCCGGAGGCCATCTCGTTTTCGATGGTGCGCGCGAACTCGATTGCCGACGGCGTCGGGTGCAGCCACTTCGACAGATCCACCGCGACGCGTGGCGCAACCAGCCCGTTCACCACCCATACGCCGAGCAGGATCACCAGCGCGGTGCGCGCCGAGCGGGCCCACGCGGACACGGCCAGCGAGAGCGCGAGGAATACGGTGAAGTAGGCCAGGTAGACTCCGGCGAGGACCACGCCCCGGGCCAGGGGGGATGCCGCCGGGCCCGGACTCCCGACCACCAGGGCCGCCGCCCCCACCAGCGCGGCCGGCACCAGCAACAGCGCCAGCGCCCCGCCAACGCCCAGCGCCTTGCCCGCGGCCAGCTCCGGCCGGCCGATCCCGCTGGCCAGCAGTTGGCGCAGCGTGCCCCGCTCCCGCTCGCCCGCGAACGCGCCGAAGGTGAGCAGGATGATGAGCAGGGGCACGAGATGCTGCAGCACCTGCGCCGCGGTCAGCACCCCGATCCGCTGGGCCGCTGTCGCATCCTGGGCCGGACGCAGCAGGAAGTCGTTCTGCCGATGGGCCTCCAGCCAGACCGACGTGCCGGTGTACGGATCGACGCCCTCGTCGACAAAGGACAGCGCCAGGCGGGGCTTGAACGCATAGATGCCGTAGTGGGCCGCCGAGTGGGGATTCTTCTCGCCTTGCGTTTCCCAGTGCTCGCGGGCGGTGGCCTGCGCGGCCGCGTGCTCCTGTTGCGCGTTGCGGGCCTGAACCCAACCGTGGCCAAGCGAGACCAGCAGCAGCGCCCCCACCAGGACCGAGCACCAGCGGAAGCGGCCGTCCCGAACGATGTCGGTGAACTCCTTGCGGATTATGTGTCTGATCATCGGTGTCTCCTCAAAGTCCGCGGACCAGGGCCGCCCGGGCACGGGAGCGGTGAGGCGCCGGGCCGGCACGGTTGCCGACGGGCTAGTCGTGCATGTGTTCCAGGTAGATGCGCTCCAGATCGGCGTGGCCGATTTCGTCCGTGCTCAGCTCGGTGACGAGGCGTCCGTATCGCATGATGCCCACCCGGGTCCCGGTGTCCTTGGCGCGAAACAGGTCGTGAGTCGCCATCAGCACCGCGACGCCCCGGATTCGGAGCCGCTCGACCAGGGCCGAAAACTCGTTCGAGGCCTTCGGATCGAGGCCGGACGTCGGCTCGTCCAGCAGCAGCACGGCGGCCTCCTTGGCCATGGCGATCGCGATGCCGACCTTCTGCCGCATCCCCTTCGAGTACTCGGATACCCGCCGGCCGACCGCGTCGCGCTCCAGGCCGGCCTCGACCAGGATGTCGGCCAGCCGGTCCCGGCCCAGCGATCCCCGCCCGCCCAGGGCGGCGAAGTACTCCAGGTTTTCGAGTCCGCTGAGATTGCGGTACAGCATCACCTGCTCGGGTATGTAGGCGAGCTGCTGCTTCGTCTCGCGGTCGTGCGAGGAAACGTCCAGGCCGGAAACGAGGGCCTGGCCACCCGAGGGCGCCACGAATCCGAGGAAGAGGTTGATGGTGGTCGTCTTCCCCGCGCCGTTGGGGCCGAGGAGGCAATAGACCTCGCCCGGCGCTATGGCCAGGTCGAGGGAGTCAAGGGCTCGGGTGTCACCGTAGTCCTTGCTGAGTCCGCGGGCCTCGAGAAGGGGCGCGTGCCCCGCCCGCGATTCGGCGGTGTGCATGTGTTTCCATCTCTCGCGCTGGGTACGCCGTCACAGGCGCAACCGTTGAACAGGTCTGCTGCCGGCGACCGGGCCGGCAGAGGGGCTCATCGCTACAGAGAGATGGGGAGCGGTGGAGCGCGACTGCGATGAGCGGAGAGATGGGCGGTCCCGGAGATCAGCCGGTTTCCGGGAGGCGCGGGGGTCTGCAATACGCCGGGCTCGACGATGACCGCCGTGCCGATCGCGGGTGTCGGCGCACCCTGGTGAGCGAGCTCGCAGACCGAACACATATCCGGCGGGTCGGACTCCTCGTGCGAGTGGGAGCCCTCGACGGCCGTGACAAGGAGCAGCGAAAGGGTGATGGCGGTTGCCACCGAGGCGCGGATGCACGCCCGAGGTCCTCGAAGACCGGTCAGGTGTGCCATGTTGCGCTCTCCCTTGCCCCGCGGAACGATGCCCGGTCTCGCGAGACCGGTGCCGACACGGATGGTACGGTGTGTGGCGGGGCGGATCAAGGCGGGTGTGCCCGCGGTCAGTCCCCCCGAGCGGCCAAACCAAACGGCTCCCGCGCAAACACCCGCCGCACCATCGGCTCGAAGAACTCCAGCGGCAACGAATCGTAGCCGGGATCGAAGGCGCACTGGTCCCAGCGGTGACAGAAGTCGACGGCGTCCTGGTACCAGGGATGGTCGCGGAACCGGTCGCGTGCGTTGCGGTCGCCGCCGACGTGGTGGCCGTAGTAGTAGTACTGGAACAGGCCGTGGTGCCGGACGATCCAGTGCGTTCGCTCGCTCACGAAGGGGCGCAGCAGCAGGGCGGCCAGCTCGCCGTGGCTGTGCGGGGCCAGCAGGTCGTCGATGTCGTGCAGGAGCGCCGCCACCACCATCTCCTCTTCCGCGTCGTCTCGGTAGGCGCGGGTCGCCGTCTGCAGGGAATGCTCCAGCCGGTCGATCTGGTAGCCGGCCAGCGAACCGGACAGCTCGCGGAGATGCGCGAGGACCCGATCGGCGGTGCCGGCGGCGAACTCCTCCTCCAGGCGATCGAGCAGCTCGTAGTCCTCGCGGGTGCCGTCCGCCATGGCAGTGAAGCTCACGGTGGGAACGTCCGGCTTTGGCGGCATTCCTCTCATCGGCCAACCGTCCAGGGATCGATCACATTCAATCCTGTACCCTCGAAATCCCGAACATTGCGCGTGACCAGGGCCGCTCCGCGTGATCGGGAGATGGCGGCTATCTGGCAGTCGGCCTCGCCGATTGGCCGGCCCGTCCGACGGCGTTCGGCAGCGATCTCCGCGTAGGCTCGAGCCGCGTCGCTGTCGAACGACAGGATCCGCCCCCTGAAACCACGATCCAGCCAGCGGGTCATCGCAGCCTCAAGCGCGTTCCGCCGCTTGCCGGTGGGCATGATCGCCACTCCGTAGAGCAGTTCCGCTTCGCTCACGGCCGTCAGATACATGTCCTGCGCGTCGCGCTCAGCAATCCAGGCCGCTACTGCAACCGACGGTTCAGGCCGCATCAGTTCCGATGCGACGTTCGTGTCCAGGACGAACACCGCACCGCTCACGGGAAATCCGGAGGCTCACGCATCGGGCCGCGCGGGGGGAGTTCGAGCTCGATGCCCCCAGTGAACGCAAAGCACTCACGCGTGAACGTGACGAGATTCCGGGGACCGGCGCGACGGCCGGTCACGGCGGCGCGCAGGATAATGCGCGCTTCCTCCTCCATCGAACGGTGATGCTCGGCGGCGCGCACGCGAAGGCGCGTCTTTACGTCGTCGTCGAGATTGCGGATCGTGATGCTCGCCATTGGCCGTGCCTCCTGATGGTGCGGAAGGATGCAAAGAAGCTATCGCATGATTGCAGTGCAATCAAGGCCGCTGAAACGAGAACGAACGGCTGCCGAAACTACAGCGGCGTTCCTGGCGTCCGGCTTCCCGCACGACCACCTTCCCACCCCAGTCAGCCCCAGTCTCGTTCAATCGGAACGGAGAGCCATGAAAGCCTGCCGCCCCCTGCTCCTCGTCGGCTTCGTCAACGTCGCCGCGGTGGCCGCCTGCGCCGAACCCGCTCCCGAACCGACCAGATCCCCCGATCCTCCGGCAGGCATCGAGTCGGCGCTCCTGCCGGGTTTCATCATCCGCGGCGAGCCGCAGTCCCGGCGTTCGCTCACCACTCGCATGGCCGAACTCGGCGTGCCGGGGGTGAGCGTTGCCGTGCTGATCGACGGTGAGATCGGATGGGCGCGCGGGTACGGCCTTGCCGATGTCGAATCGCGCCGGCCGGTCACCGGGAACACTCTCTTCCAGGCGGCGTCGATCTCCAAGCCTGTCGCCGCGCTTGCCGCGCTGCAACTGGTGGAAGAAGGGCGCGTCGACCTCGACGCCGACGTCAACACCTATCTGAAGCGCTGGCGCGTGCCCGCCAACGAGTGGACGGCGGAGGCGCCCGTCACGTTGCGCGGTCTCCTCACGCACCGGGCCGGGCTCAGCGTGTCGGGGTTCCCCGGGTACGGGCCGGACGCGGCCGTCCCGGACGCGACGGGCGTCCTGGATGGCCACGGCAACACCGATCCCGTGCGCGTCGTCATGACGCCTGGCGAACGCTGGCGGTATTCGGGGGGCGGGTACACCGTGATGCAGCAACTGGTCACCGATGTGCGCGGCGAGCCGTTTGCCGCTGTCCTGCGCAAACATGTGCTGGACCCGATCGGCATGATCCGCTCGACGTACGAGCAGCCGATACCTGATGGCCGTCGGGACGACATTGCGAAGGGCTACCGGCCCGATGGCGAAGCGGTCATCGGCGGATGGCACACCTACCCCGAGCAGGCTGCGGCCGGGCTGTGGACGACCCCCAGCGAGCTGGCCCTGTACGCCAGGGAGGTGCAACGGGCCTGGAGGGGAGAGTCGGCGCTCGTAATCACCGAGGCGTTGGCGCGCGAGATGCTGACGCCGGACGAGGACAGCTGGGGTCTGGGTCCCGGCATTTCCGAGGACGGAGAGCGCTTTCGCCACGGGGGTTCGAACCAGGGGTTCCGCTCCACGTTCACGGCATACATCTACGGCGACGACGGAGTCTTCGTAATGACGAACTCCGATTCCGGGTCCGATCTGGCGCGGGAAATCGCGATCACGGTGGCGGACGCATACGGTTGGTCCGGGCCCCGGCCCCGGGAATTCGTGCCGGTGGATCTGGCCGCTGAAGTGCGGGGGCGGTACGTAGGGACGTATGTGGTCGCCGAGCGGGGAATCGAGTTCGAGGTGTCGCTCGAGGAACGGGGCCTGGCGCTGTCGTGGCGGGGCGATGGGGCGGTGCTGTGGGCGCTGAACGATTCGACGTACTTCGATGTCGAGGACGGGCGCGAGGTGCGGTTTTCGACGGATGAGGATGGGATCGCGCTGGTGCTTGGGACTCTCAGGGCGCCGCGGGCGGGAAGCGGGCCGTCGCGATGACGACCTTGCTTGCAACGCAAGCATGCGTCTAGCTTTCTTGCCGCCCAAGGAGGCACAGCCATGGCAAGTATCACGATCCGAAATCTCGACGAGGACATACGGACCCGCCTGCGGGTACGGGCGGCCGGCAACGGGCATTCGATGGAGGAAGAAGTGAGACAGATCCTTCGCAAGGCTGTCGGGCGCGCGAAGAGGTCCCGGGACCTGGCGAGCGTTATTCGATCCCACTTCGGGCCGGAAAACGGGGTGGACCTGGAGTTGCCCGCACGCGATTCGGCGCGCGAGCCGCCTTCCTTCGAGTAGGGCGGAAAGAATGTCTACGCTGCTCGACACCAACGTCGTCTCGGAGCTGATGCGCGCGTCACCCGAACCCGCCGTCGCACGCTGGGTCTCCGGCCATCCCGTGGAGGACCTGTTCCTGTCGGCCGTGAGCGAAGCGGAATTGCGCTACGGTGCCGCCATCCTTCCGGTGGGCCGGCGCCGCGAGACGCTGTTATACAGGATCGAGGCGATGTTGAGGGACGCGTTCGAGGACCGGGTGCTCCCGTTCGACAGCGATGCCGCTCGTACTTACGGCCCCATCGCCGCCTTGCGACGGTCCGCCGGGCGTCCCGTGGCCTCGGCGGATTGCCAGATCGCGGCGATCGCGGCGGCTCGCCGCATGAGGCTTGCCACGCGCAACGTTCGCGATTTCGAGGGCATGGGGATCGATATCGTGGACCCTTGGGCGGGGAAATAGGCGCCCGGACAGAAGCGTAGTCGAGCGCCGCGCCAGTAGCCTGCACCAACCCACTGGCGCCTGACCCGCCAGGAGACGAACATCTCCCCATGACCTTCGAAATCGCTTTCGTCCTCGGCGTGGGGCGTCGGCCTCCTTCGTCACGCCCTTCGGCTACCTGACCAACGTCATGATCTATGGACCGGGGGGATACCGTTTCTCGGACTTCGTGAAGGTGGGCGGCCTGCTCAACCTCATCCTGCTCGTCACGGCCAGCATTTTCATCCCCCTGTTCTGGCCCAGTTAGGGTTGATCGCGGCCGCACCGGGCCGCAAACTGTGCCCATGTTCTTGCCCGGAGGAGCATCAATGAGACTTGCCCCTGCCATCGCCCAACGATGGCTCCCTGCCAGCGCGGCGCCTCGCCGTTCGGGCGGCCCTGTCCACGCACTTCCAGTCGCGGCATTCCTCCTTCTCGGCCTCGGCCCCGCCCCTCTCCCCGCCCAGCAACCCGCCGCAGACGCCCGTCCCGACATCTTCCTGGATTGCGAGGGCGACCTCTGCGACCCGGACTACTTCCGCACGGAGATCCCCTGGGTGAACTGGGTTCGGCAACGCCAGGACGCCGACGTTCACCTGATCATGACCAGCGAGGAGACGGGCGGAGGAGGCCGGGTCTACCGGATCGACCTCCTGGGCACGGCGGATACCGGGTACGAGGACCAGCTCGTCCACACAGCCCAGGCCACGGACACGGATCGCGAGACGCTGGACGGGATCGCGCACACGATCGGCATCGGTCTGCTGCGCTTCGCCAGCGAGAGCGGTTTCGGACAACTGGTAGAGTTCGTGGAAATGGGCGGTGCGGAGACGGATCCCGCGGCGCGCGTCGTCTCCGCGACGGAGGTGGAAGATCCCTGGAACTTCTGGGTCTTCAGCCTCCGCGGCACTCCGCGCATCACCGGCGAGAAGACCCGCAGCGTAAGGCGCGTGAACCTGAACGCGAGCGCCTCCCGGGTGACGCCGGACTGGAAGAGCAGCATCAGCATCTGGACGGTCATGATCCGAACGGAGATCGACCTTCCCGACGGTGACGTCTACCTTGACGACTTCCGCGCATACGGGACCGACCATTTCCTGGGGTATTCGCTCGCGGACCACTGGTCCGTCGGCGTGCAGAGCCAGGTCCGCACGCACCGGCGCCTCAACCAGGAGGTGCGGGCGCAAATCTCCCCCGCCCTGGAGTACAGCTTCTTCCCCTACGAGGAGGCGACGCGGCGCGCCCTCACCGTCCTGTACCAGCTCGGTCCCTCGTACCAGCGCTACAACGAGGAGACGATCTACGCAGAGACTTCCGAGGTCCGGTGGAAGCATCTGATGGAAGCCGAGCTCTCCCAGAGGCAGCCCTGGGGGAACACCTCCCTGACGCTCTCCGGATCCAGCTACCTTCACGACAGCGAACTCCGCCGGCTTTCACTGAGCGGGAACGCCGTCCTCAGGATCACCCGGGGGCTGGAGATCCGAGGCGACGGACGCATCGCCTGGGTCCAGGACCAGATCTATCTTTCCGCCAAGGGCCTCACCGAAGCCGAAGCCCTCCTCAACATCAAGGAGCGGGCCCAGAGCTTCAACTACACCCTGGGGATCACCCTCGCCGTCAACTTCGGCTCGATCTACAACAACGTCGTCAACAACAGGATGCAGCTGGGACCCCTCTCCTTCAACTGAGCCCTGTGAGGATCGACCATGTCTCACTCGATCAGCAGCGTCGCCCCGAATGCCGACGCCCTGTCCGCGGTCTGGAACAGCGGCGAACGGACCGACCTTCCCTACCTCTGGCTGCGCGACAACTGCGGGTGCGGCGAGTGCCGGGTCGTGCAGACTTCCGAGAAGCGCTTCCACCTGTTCAAGGTACCCAGTGATCTGAAGCCGCGCCGCGTCAGCATCGAGCACACGGGGTCCGGGGACGAGGCGATCTCCATCGACTGGCCGGACGGTCACCACACCCGCTATCGGTCAAGCGAGATCCGAAGCTTTCTGAGCCTGCCCCGTCTCGAACGGCACTACTGGGATGGCCGGTTCCAGCCGCGGAGATTCGACTACCGGCGGTTCCTGGAGAGCGACCACGCGGCGGCGGAGCTGATCGAGGAGTTCCTGCGGACCGGGGTCTGCGTACTCGTCGACGCCCCCACCGAACCGGATTCGTCGGAGCAGCTCGCGAGGCGTCTGGGCCCGATCCGCGAAGTGCTGTTCGAGCGCATCCATAACGTGAAGGTGGATCCGAAGGGGTACAACATCGCGCACACAGGCCTGGCGGTCGCGCCGCACAACGACTTCACCAGCTACAGCTGGCCGCCGAACGCGCAGGCGCTGCACATGCTGGTGAACGAGTGCGAAGGCGGCGAATCCGTGGTCGTGGACGGGTTCGGGCTGCTCAACGAGCTGCGCCGCGATCATCCCGGGAAGTTCGACGTGCTGTGCGCGGTGCCGGTGCCGTTCCGGATCTTCAGCGAGGAACACGAGTGCTACGCGGTCAAGCCGATGGTCGGTCTGGACAGCGACGGGGAAATCGCGATGGTGCGCTTCAACACCGCGCAGATGCAGGCCGTTCCCCTGTCGGAGCCCCGGCTGGCAGACTTCTACGCCGCCTACCACGAGCTCTCCACACGCGTCAACTCGCCGGGTGCCCAGGTGATCTTCCGGCTGGAGGGCGGACAGATTCTGCTGTGTGACGGGCACCGGGTGCTGCACGGCCGCACTGCCCTTCGCTCGGATGGAGCGCGGCACCTGCAGGACGCCTACTTCGAGCACGACAACGTGCGGAATCACTTGAGGTGGCTGCGGCTCAGCGGCCGGGCGTGAGGGCGCCGCGAATCTTGTATCATCTTGCGTGATCCTGGGGACGAGATGGTACTGGAAGCGGCGGCCAGCGGCCGGGCCGACGCTCTGGTCACCTTCAACAAACGAGACTTTGCGGATGCCGGCAGCGCCTTCGGCATTGAGGTGCTGTCGCCCCAGCAGGCCCTGCGGAGGACAATGAAATGACGAAGCGACGAAAGCAGACCAGCGTCTATCCACTCCGTCTGCCGGCTTCGCTGAAGACGGCGGTGAGAGAGGTCAGCCAGAGAGACGGCACCAGCATCAACCAGTTCGTCGCGACAGCGGTCGCCGAAAAGCTCGCCGCCATGCGCACCGCTGACTTCTTCGCCGAGCATCGCGCCCAGGCGGACATCGAAGAGGCACGGCGCATTCTGCGTCGGCCCGGCGGTCAGCCTCCCGGCCCGGCGGATAAGCCGACCGATCATGGCAGCCGGCCTCCCGACCCTGAAGACCGGCGGAGCCGATGAATAATCTCTGGCCCGTGGAACTCCGCGCCTCGCCGCTCTCCGAGTGCAGATTGGCCTGACCACTGCCTACCGGCGCTGGTGCGGCAGGACCCCGTGTCTCATGTTGACAGTCGGTGGATGAAGGGAGGTCTACCCTGAAGTTGGAGCGTCCCGTGGAGTGGATTGCGGCGCCGTGCGACCGAAGGGTAACGCAGGACAGAGATTCGGAGACTCGGACTGTATGGTAAACACGACATTTGGTAAAGTTTACTTTACACCACGACTCACCCGCCGCGCCCGTTCGGCGGCCTTGCTCCTCGCGCTGGCCACAGGCGTCGCGCACAACGACGCTGCGGCCCAGGAACGTCGCCGTGCTGCGGACACCATCCCCACCCTCGGCCTCGAACTGGGTGTGCAGACCGTGAACGCGGGCGCAATGCGACTCGACCTCGTGAGCGCCTCGCAGACCGTGGCCGCGCTCCGGCCCGGGGCCCCGATTCGGGGCCAGGACGCGGCGCAGGCCCAGGGCGCACAGCCGTCCGACGACGCCACCGCCTTCGACTTCACACCCGCCGACTGGCTGGAGCGCCGGGCGGCCGACGGGTACTTCCACCTCGGCGACCTCACGCTGCGCCTCCGCTGGGCCGGCTCGGAAGGCTGGCGGCACTACTCCACCGCCGCAGCCCGGCAACCCGTCCAACCCCACCCCCCCCTGGGTAGTATGCAGAGCTGCGGGCCCACGCGGCAACGGGCGAT
>VXLT01000165.1 GCA_009841475.1 Gemmatimonadota bacterium | reverse complement strand
GTGGGGCGGGGTGGAGGTGCCGGCAGTTGATCGTCAGGCGCGTGGTGGAGGCCTTCGGCGCCGACTACGTCCAGTGGCGCGTCCTCACGCGCGTGATGCTCAAGAACGACTTCCGGTCGGCGACGGGGCTGTCGATGGGGCGGACCGACCTGAGCATCTGGCGCTCTTTCATCGTATACGCCGTCTTCGGGGGCCTGATGACCCTGGTCGCGGTGATGGTGAACGTGTTCCTGCCGGGGTTGATGCTGCCGGGAACGATCGTGCTCACCCAGTTGGGTGTGTTGTTGGCAATGGCCGTTTTGATCGACTTCCAGAACGTGGTGATCTCACCGGACGACTACGACATCCTCGCCCACCAGCCGGTTTCTTCCGGCACCTATTTCCTGGTCAAGCTGACGAACGTGCTCATTTTCGCCCTGATCATCGGAGCACTGCTCGGGGGACCGTCTCTGATTCTGCTGCTCGTGGCTTACGGGGCGCTGGTGGCCTTCGGCGGCGCCCTGGCTCTTGCCGGGATCACGACCGCGACGACGCTGGCTATCCTCTGCACCTACGCCGGGCTGCTGAGCGTCGTGCACCCACGCCGTTTGGTGCGGGTGCTCTCGTCGGTCCAGATGATCGTGGTGCTCGCGGTGTTGATGTGCCCGATCTACATCGACAATCTGTTTGGCCCGGCGCTGGAGCGAATGATGTCAGGGGACGGCGTAGTCCCGACTCCGGCCTGGGTTTTTCTTGCACCCCCGGCGTGGTTCGCCTCCCTCCTTCCCCTCTTCGCGGGCGAATGGAGCGCGGGGTACGCAGCCGCAGCCGTCGCGGGCATCGGATCGGTCGGCGTCCTCTTCTTCCTCGGAGCAGGGAAGCTCTCCGTTTCGTACGCGGATCGGTTGGGTGCGATCACGACACGCTCCGAGCGCCGCCGACGTTCCCTGCGCCCGCGGCGTTCGACGGCCGACCGTCCCCGTATGCGCCGATTGCGCCTGCCACCCGACATCGGTGTCGTCGCCACGCTGGTGCGCGCTCAGTTCCGTGACGACATGACCTTTCGGATGGCCGTCATGGGCCTGGTGCCGGCGATCCTCATCTACTCATTCCTTGCGATGCGCCAGGGCCCGCTGCCCGATCCCTTCGTGGAACCGGGGGCGATATCGTACGGATTGGTCGTCATGAACTTCGCAGCGATCGGCTTTCCGCTCGTAGTCGGCGAACTGCTGTCAATGACCAAATCCTGGCGGGCCTCTTGGATCTTCTTCACGCTGCCGGCCGACCGCGCAAGGCTTGTGGTGAACGCGGGCCTCTGCGTCACGCTGTTTCTTGTTGCTCCCACTGCCCTCGTGATCGGGGGAGTGCTGGTGTGGTCCCTTGGAAGCCCCTGGCACGCGGCGACGCACGCACTGGTGCTTGCACTGCTGGCCCACCTGGCCGTCCAGGCCCGGCAACTGGTCGGCCCGCACCTCCCGTTTTCGCGGCCGCCGGTGAAAGGCGGCACCATGGCTCATACCCTCGGTGGGTTGTTCGTCTTCGCGGTGATCGGCTTCTTCCTCCCTCTGTTTTTCGGTCTGGTCTATTCCGCCACCGCGGTCACGGTCACCTTCATCGGACTGCTCCTCGTTGCTGCTGTAGCGGCACCGGCTGTGGTGCGGGCCGGCATCCGTTTGCGGATGGAGAGGCGGGAGTTCGCGGGTTGAACCATGTGCACAAACCTGTCCCACGAGTTTCGCGCGCACGTTCGCATCCGGAAGCGTCACCGTGATTGGGAAGCAGGAGCCTACGTGTCGGATCGAGTATCCCAGCGGTGGCAGCATCAGTGGATGAGCTCCTTCAGCTTCCCTATGGCTCTGTGCTTGTAGACCCACACGGTTCCCTTCTTCAGGCCCGTAGAGACCGCGATCTCGTCGTCGCTGCAACCATCAAGGATGAGCTCCACCATTTCCATCTGCTTCCCCGGCAAACCCGGAGCAGCGTCCAGGACCTGCTCCCTCCGCCAGTCGTTGCAAGCCAAGGGATGCCCATCCGTTTCCAGATCGGCGTACTCCAGCGGCAGCTTGCCGCCGCGGCGCATTCTCCGTCTGACGGCTTCGCGCGCCTTGTTCCTGACGAAGGCCTGTAGCCAGGCGCGCTCTCCGGCAGGGTCCACGAGCCGGGCGCGGCGCTCGTACGCGGCCAGGAGGGCGTCCTGCGCGATGTCCTCGGGGGTCGTGGCGCACCCTGCTGCCCACTGTCTGGCCAACTCCACCATTGCATCCCAGTGCTCGGCCAGCCATCGAGTTGCCAGAGCCTCGTCGGCTTGGCGGTTGCCGCCGCTGGGCCCTTCGGAGTCGCGTGTGTCTGCCATTTCTGCCTCCCGGGCTTGGAAGTCGTGAACGGGCGTAGATTGCCATTTCTGCAGACACAGACAGTTCCGGGTCCGAAACCGTGCAAAACTTGGAACGAGTGACCACCGTGACCGGGGGTCAGCCGGTCGAGGCGACGGCCGTGATGGAGGAGGTGCTGCGGGGCGCGGACTTGGCAGGTGAAGGCCCGTTGTAAGGTTTGCCGGTCTCGCGGCCATATGATGATGAGTCGCTGGGAACTCACCTCGACTTCAACTCGACCAAGGGGAGTCTCGTGATCGGAGAAGCCTTGACCAGAACGTTGTGGGTCTGGCTGGGAATCGGGATGGCCGGAGTGGCTGGCCACCAACAGGCTGGTGTGCTGGTGCCTCCTCCCGAGGCTCTGACGCCGGGACTATCGGCAGCCCCACGCGATCCGATACGCTCCTGGCTTCGCACGGAATCTGATAGCGCACTTGAACTTACGGAAATAGCCACCTATACGCTTCCGCCCCGTATGGCCGTCGCGGGAGCAGCACTTTCCCCGGATGGCACCCGCTTGGTCGTTTGGGCCTCGCGGCCGAAGAGTGTCCTGTACTTCGAGCGCGGTGTCGGGGGGGTCCAATCTGTTTCGCCTGAGCCACCCGATGAGATCGCGGGCGTCGCTTTTCTCGACGACTCCACGCTCGGCATGATCCACGCCGGAGGGAGGGTCTCGACGGCCGAGTGGGGGAATTCCCACAGGACGACGATGTCGCTAGCGGCTTATCCATTCGGAGGCGGGCCGCGGTCGTCTTCCATCCCATGGCGGAAGGAGTCCTAACGTGAGCGAGCTCGCCGATATCGTTATTCTTCTGGTGGTGTTTGCCTACTGGAAATGGACGGATCCGCGGGGGCTCGCGGCCCTCTTCGACTACGTGCGCTTCGGTCCAGCGGGCGACAAGCAAGCCATGTCGGGAGGCTCCAGGTAGGCGGCTTCGGCGGGTGGGGCACCAGCGTAGTTCTCTGGCTGACGCTCACGTCCGCGCCGCTTACGGCCCAGGAAGTCATTCAGTTGGCCGGCGAAGATCGCGCTTTGTCGGCGAGCCTGGAGGACGTGTACCGCATCGGCGGCGTCGGTGCCGACGATTGGGCAGCGTTCGGAATGGTGGCGGAGGTCGGCTTTGACGAGTTGGGTCGACTCTACGTATTCGACGTGACCGATGGGGTAGCGCTTCGGATCGTCGTCATCACCCCGGACGGTGACTTCATGCGTTCGGTCGGCCGCCAGGGCGAAGGGCCAGGCGAGTTCAACACGCCACTGGCGTTCACGGTGCTCAGGGACGGAACGATCGTCGTCTATGACGCGGGCCGTCTCGCGTTCCTGCTCTTTGCGGCTGGGGGAGCATACGAGCGTCAGGTCGCGTGGGAATCGGATGTCGGGCTCATCAACGTGCCGGGGATCCGTGGCGCGTTCGCCGACGATATCGTGATTCCCACCGGCCCCGTGAAGACTACCGTGCTCCACGATATCAATAGACGGATGGTCATTGAGACGTCGCCTGTTGAACGGATGATTCTGACGGGTGACCACGTTGTCCGCGAACAGATCGCAGAGCACCGGTTGGGTGGGGAGTCGTCCCCTCAAAATCCCCTTGTCTTCTCACCGACACTCCTGGTCTCGCCGCTTCATGACGGCGGTGCTGCGTTCGTGGATTCGACCATCTACGAGATCAACCTGGCTGGCGCTACCGGCGGGGTAACCCGGACGATCACCCGGCCGCTCAGGCCAGGTGCGGTTACGGAGGATCTAAAGAACGCGTACCGCGAGAGCAGGATGGACCTTCTCATGGCAGAGCTTGGTGGGGGGGATCTGTTCCCAGATGACGAGGCGGAGGAGATGTTCGCCCAGGTGCTCGCCAACCTCGAATTCCACGACGAAGTGCCCGTTGTGCGTGCCTTGAAGACGGACTGGGCCGGTCGCATATGGGTGGAACGCACGGGTACGGTGATCGTGCCGGAGGGCTTGGGAGGCGGACCCGTCGATGTGCTGTCATCAGCTGGCGACTATGTCGGCACGTACGCGGCAGGGACGCTCCCGATGCCCAGCGCCTTCGGCCCTGACGGGCTCGTCGCATTCGTGGAGACCGACGAGACGGGAATCCAAACGGTGATGGTTCGCCGGTTGAATTGAGGGTTCGCTCCAGCTTCTCACCCCTCTGGCGCAGCAGCCGCTGGGCGATGTACAGGCCGGAGCGGATGGCACGACCTGGCTGCTCGTCCGCACGGGCGCGGATTCCTCCGAGTGGGAGGTAACTGGATGGGTTCGGCCGTTCCCTTGCGCGCGTCGAGCCCCCTCCGCAGGATGATGTGGGCGGGCACCGACTCGCTGTGGTTCGTGGATAGCCCAGAAGACGAGTTCTACTATGAGTGCGACCCGGACGACAACATTCTCGGCTATCTATCGTGTACGCTGTCGAACGGCGGGAAGAGTTGCGCCACCAGCAGCCTGCCAGACGGTGGTTACAATTGTCCGGCGGATGCAGGAAGTGGCTCCCGCGGCCAACGTCCTGCTGGAGGTGGTCCGGCACGGATGCACCGGCGCGATCATCCGACGACGCTACACCCCGGCGAGAATCACCGAGCTGCGTTCGGCCCTCCGGCATGTCACGATCTGAGATCCCTGCCGGAGACGGGTCTGTGAGATTCCAGCTTGCGGCAAGGGGGTCGTCGATGGCCTTGATGCTTGTCGTGCTGGCCTGTTTCTGTATCACCTTGCCCCGCCCGGCCTCAGGGCAGCTGGAGCGGTGGACGCTGGAGCGTACCGTCACGATCGGCGATGCGTTCGACCCGGAGACGGGACTCACCCGGGTGGCAGGCGTGATTGTCCGGGGTGACCGGCTGCTGGTGGCGCAACCGTTGGAGCAGCGCCTCCGGGTCTTCTCTCTCGCGGGGGATTTCCTCGGGTTCATCGGCCGCCGGGGACAAGGACCGGGGGAGTTCCGGAGGGTGAGCAGCATGGGCCTGCACGACGGCCGGGTGTGGGTCGACGATCCCGAGTTGCGACGCCACCAATTCTTTGACGCCGAGGGACGCTTCGTGTCGTCAGCGCGGATCAGGGGGCACCCGACTTTGCCGGCGAGCCGCGAGTTGTACGTGCAGGGGATCCTTGCGGATGGATCCATGCTCGTCAGGAACACGCTTTCCGCGGACGAGTTGGCCCAATCTCCGCCGCCGCCGGATGCCGTGTTCCTTTTCGGTCCCGATGGGCTGCAGCGCGACACGGTGGCCATGATCGTCGGGCGTAGCGACGTCGTGGCGGTGCGCGGGAGCGGCTGGACGATGGTTTCGAGTATTCCCGTGTCGTACCGGTCGTGGCTTACAGTCGCGCCGGACGGGTCTGGATTCGTCGTTGTGCACCGCACCGGCGCGACGAGCGCCCCACCCCACACGTTTCGCGTGATCCGGTTCGACGCCCGGGCGGACACCGCGTGGGCGCGCGACATCCAGTACGATCCAATCCCCGTTCCCGAGGCGTGGCGGTCAAGGCACGTGGAGCGGCAGGTCCGCGACATCGTCGAGGAACCCACGTTCCCCGAGGGCCGTGTTCGGCCGCAGTTGGAGAGTGCCTATGGCACGTTGGAGTTCTTCCCTCCTGTCCAGGGCGTACTTGCCGGGCTGGACGGCTTGACCTGGCTGCGCCTCCGCACGGGCGTCGATTCGTTCGAATGGGAGGTTCTGGACGAATCCGGTCGTGCCATTGCGCGGGTCGATCCGCCGCAAGGCGGGATGAGGTGGGCGGACGCGGAATCGCTGTGGTTCGTCGAGCGTGACGAGCTCGGCATCTCGTACCTGGTCAGATATGTCATCCGCCGTCCCTGACCGGTTGCCGGATGGCCCGGCGATTCCTCCGGACGGGTTGTATGACCACCGGTTCTCCGGGGTCGCGAAGGGCGTCAGGTTGTACCTGCTTCCATTAGTCGCCGTCGCGGCCGGCTGGGCTTGGTCCGGACCTGCTGTAGGTTCGAGCACCTCCTTCAATTCCCTCATCTCGGCTCCTCGAGGTCCGGGATCGCGTCCTGAGGAGACCCCGAACACTTGAGTCCGTCCCCGGTTGCGGTAACTTCGCCCCCATGCGAATCGCGATCTACGGCGCGGGGGGCGTCGGCGGATACTTCGGGGGCGTGCTGGCCCGCGCCGGCCACGATGTCACCCTCATCGCGCGTGGCGCGCACCTCAACGCCATCCGCTCGCACGGCCTCCTCCTCCGCACCCCCGGCGGCGATTTCCGCGCGCACCCCCCCGCCACCGCCGATCCCGCCGAGACCGGGCCCGTCGACGCGGTGATCGTCGCGGTGAAATCGCTGCACATTCCCGCCGTCCGCGCCGGGATCGGCCCCCTCCTCGGCCCGGCCACCCTCGTCGTACCGCTGCTGAACGGCGTAAACGCCCACGAGGCCCTCCTCCCTGCCGTCGGGCGCGAGCGCATGGGCAAGGGCCTCACGCGCATCATCAGCGAGGTCGCGGCGCCCGGCGAGATCCGGCACGTCGGGGTGGATCCGTACGTGGCGCTGGCCGAGTGGGACGGCAGCGCGTCGCCCCGGGCCGAGGCGCTCGTCGCGGCCTTCGTGCAGGCGGGCGTCGATGCCGAAATCCCCCCCGACATCGACGCCGCGCTGTGGCACAAGTTCCTCTTCGTCTGCTCCCTGGGCGGCGTCTGCGCGGTGTGCCGCATGCCGCTTGGCCCGGTGCGCGCAAATCCCGCAAGCCGCGACCTGTTGCGGCGCGCCATGGAAGAGATCGCTGCCATCGCCGCCGCGCGCGGCATCACCCTCCCCCCCGACGCCGTCGACCGCGCGCTTGAGATCTTCGATTCCTTCCCCCCGGAGGGCACCTCATCGCTGCAGCGCGACATCGCCGCCTGGATCCCCTCCGAGCTGGACGCCTGGAACGGCGCGGCGGTGCGCATGGGCGCCGAGTCCGGAGTCCCCACGCCGGTCCACTCCTTCATCCACGCGGCGCTGCTCCCCTCCGAGATGGCGGCCCGCGGCTCTTCCGGCGACTGAGCCCGCGATGCGCGAAACCGCCGCAGTCTGACCGGACTGATAACGCGCGCGCTCGCCGCCGGCGTGCGAACGGGCGCGCAGGTTCCGCCGCATTCGCCGAAATTCCGTACATTCCATGGACCATGTTGAGCAAGATGAGAGCCAGGCGGGAAAGCCGCGCGACGGGGACACGACCACCATGCTGATGTCCCCGTGGGTGCAGAAGCTCCTCGTCGCGAACGTCATCATCTTCCTCTTCTCGCGCGTCAGTCCGGCGGTATTCAACGACTTCGGCTTCGTCCCCCAACTGATCCTGCTGCGGCCCTGGACGCTGGTCACGTACGCCTTCCTGCACGGCGGCTGGATGCACCTCTTCTTCAACATGCTCATGCTGTTCTTCTTCGGCCCGAGGCTGGAGGAGCGGCTGGGGAGCAAGACCTTCATCTGGTTCTATCTGGCATGCGCGGTCGGCGGCGCGATCCTCACCTTCGCCCTCGCCCCCGGCGCCATGGTCGTCGGCGCGTCTGGTGCGATCTTCGGCGTGGTCGTCGGGTTTGCCCGCTACTGGCCGCGCGAGAACATCTACATCTGGGGCATCCTCCCCGTCCAGGCGCGGATTCTCGCGCTCTTCATGGTGGGTTCCAGCCTCTTCTTCGGAATCACGGGCGCCGAGGACGGGATCGCCCACTTCGCCCACCTGGGCGGACTGGTGGCCGGCTGGGTATTCCTCCGCAGCTGGGAGCGCCGGCGCCACCGCCGGGTGGTCAAGCCGACCGTCCGCCGCCAGAGGGCTTCTCCCGTGCAGGACACCGAGATGATCCGCCGCTGGGAGGCGATCCCGCGCGAGCGCCTCCACGAGATCAACCGGGAGGAGCTGGAGGCTCTGCTGCAGAAGGTGAAGAAGGTGGGAGCCCAGGCGCTTACCAGCGACGAGCGCGCATTCCTCGACCGGATGGCGAATTCGTTCCAGGGGTAGGGGCGGTTCTTTCGGGCCAAACCAGCTTTTCTCCGCGGAATTCTTCAATCGTCTTGCCGAATGTAACCCAAACGGATACTTTCAATATTCCATTTGGGTTGTACGGGAAGAGGCGATGAACTATCCACCTCCAGGCATTCGACGTTCCCTGGCCCCCCTCCTCGTCCGCGAGGGGGCTGTTGAACTGGTGCGCCGGGGCTTGCCATTCAGAATGCTGGATGAAGTGGCCGCGGAGGCAGGAGTGGGACGGCTCGCGCTCGCCGAGGTCATCGGCATTTCACGCACCACACTCTCCCGCCGGAGGGATGCCGACGCCCTGAAGCCCGCGGAATCGGACCGGCTGGTGCGTGTGGCGCGACTGGTGGCGATGGCCTACGAGCTTATGCGGGGCGATGGGCCTGCCGCCCGCCGGTGGCTGCAGGAGCCCAACGAGCTGATCGAGGGGGAGTCACCCCTCGAACGCGCATCCACCGAAACAGGGGGCCGCGAGGTCGAGGAGCTGATCGGCCGCCTTCGCCACGGGGTCTTCAGCTAACCGGCGCGTGCGCATGCTTCCCACGGCTCGGGACTGCCGACGGCCGACATGATCGAAGCCTGGCGCCTCGCGTCTCCCGAGCACAGCGGGACGGTCGGAGACATGCTCTCCGGCGAGGGGGCACGACGGTACGGGGGGCGGTGGAACAGGCCCGGCCGCAGGGCCGTCTATCTCGGCGGCAGCCTGGCGCTGGCGAGCATGGAGCTGCTGGTGCACCTCAAGGCGCCCGCAGTGCTCGAAACCTACCGCAAGTTGCGGGTCCGTATCCCGCGAGCCCTGGTCGCGGCCGTCAGCGAATGTGACCTGCCCGCCGATTGGGCCGCTCCCCGAATGCACCCGGGCACGCAGGAGATGGGGGACCGCTGGCTCCGTTCGCGCGCGTCCGCGGTCCTGCGGGTGCCGAGCGCCGTCGTCATCGGGGAGGTGAACTACATCGCCAACCCGAGGCACCCGGACTTCGGCAGGATCGATGCAGGGACCATCCGCGGCTTCCGCTTCGATGCGCGCGTCCTGAAGATGCCGTAGCTTGCGCGATCACCCACACCTCAACCCACGGGAGAACGCACCCCATGCACGATGTCAACCTGTTCGCAGTCCTGGTCGCGGGAGTCATCCCGATGATTGTCGGATCGCTCTGGTACGGACCGCTCTTCGGCAAGCGCTGGCTGGGCATGATGGAGATGACCGCGGAGGAGGTCCAGGAGGGCTTCAATCCCGTCAAGACGTACGGCGTCAGCGTGCTGCTATCGCTGCTGACGGCCTACATCCTGGCCCAGCTGATTGCCGAGATCGCGCCTGCCGACGTTTCTTCGATGGAGGGTGGCGGCGGCTCCGTAATGGTGGGCGTGCATGTGGGACTGATGGCGCTGGTCGCGTTCGTGATCCCCGCCGCGCACCAGTCGGTCACCTTCGAGAAGCGCAGGGCGGGGCTCGCGTGGCTGAACGTCGCGTACAATGGCGTGGCGCTGATTCTGCAGGCGGTGGTGATTGCATTGTGGCGGTGAGGACAGCCCGCTCAGCCGCAGCTTAGCTCCGCGTCGACCCGGGCGGTCGGCGGCCACTCCCGCACAAAGACGGGCCTGCTCCCGCGCGGCCACATATTGTCGCACGCGTCCTGGTCCGAAAATCGCCGGGCGGGGTCCCAGGTGACCTGCGCGATCTCGCAGCCGATATCGAGATCCAACGTCAGTTCGCGTGCGCCCGGGAACCAGACGTCCACGGGACGGGTCACGACGACGGTGGAGTCGTCGAGGACGTAGCCGGGTCCGGACAGCCGGGCCGGGCCACCGCCGGGCGCGCACTGGACCGCCAGGACAATCGGCGATGGCATGTCGCCATCCTGTCGCACGGTGACGATTCCGCCCCGCGGGTTCGGTTCCACGCCGACGATGGAGCCCTCCACCCCGGCGTGCGTGAACAGCCAGTAGTGCCAGAACCACCCCAGGTCCTGCTCGACCGCGTTGCTGACGAACGCCATCAGGTCCCAGGGGGAGGGATGCTTGAACCTCCACGCGGCGGCGTAGTCGCCGATGGCGCGCCACATCACACTGTCGCCGACCACACCGCCGAGCATTCGCAGCATGTGGCGGGGCTTCCCGTAGCTGGTCATCTGCGAATCGGGGTCGTCGGCGGGGAGGAGAGGCGGGAACCTCGCGAATCGGACCGGCGATCCGTATTGCCGCTGCAGTCGGGCGGGTGCTGGTTCGGTGTCACCGCGGTAAGAGGACAGGAGGGAAGTCATCGCGGTGGCGAATCCCTCGTCCATGAAGGTCACCCGGGTTTCGTCGCTTCCGACCGTCATCGGGAACCATTGGTGCGCGACTTCGTGCGCAAGGGGACCGCCGCCGTTCGACATGATCAGTCCCGGATATTCCATCCCCAGCTCCGGTCCCTCCACCACGGTGAACGAGGGGAAGGGATAGGGGATGAGATGCTGCGAATAGACTTCCAGGTACCGTGAGACCTCTTCCCCAAGGGAAGGGTAGCCGGCCGTGCTGGCGGCGGTCTGGAGCAGGTGCACGGTAATCTCACCCCGCCCGGGGATGTCCGCGGACGCGACTTGCCACTCGTACCGGTCGGACGCCGCCCACGCGAAGTCGCTCACGGTGTCGGCCACGAAGTGCCAGACGTGCCGCTCCGATGCATCCGTGCGCGGGTCGTTCAGCAGGGCGCCGGTCGCGCCGACGAGCCACCCCGCGGGCACGTCCACGAAGACCTCGAAGCGGCCGAAGTTGTTGTAGAACTCCCAGACCCCGTCATAGGAAGCCGTGTCCCACCCCATGAGGTCATCGTACACCGCCACTCGCGGATACCACTGCGCCACCTGGTAGACGGAATCGGCCCAGCGCCCCATCCGCAGGCTGGAGGAGCGGTCGTCAAGCGGCACCTCGAAGTGCCATTCGACATCGATCAGGCTGGAATCGGCGGGTGCGAGCGGCTCCGGGAGGGGGAAGCGCCGGTTGGTTTCCGGGCCGGTTGGCACCGGGATCTCCACGCCATCGATCGAGAGCGCAGTGACGACCATGCCGCCGGTGTGGTTCGGGATGTCCATGCGGCTCGCCGCGTCCTCGCGGAAGAGATTCTGGTCGAACCGCATCCGGACCGCGTCGAGGACATCGCCGCTGGTGTTGTGCAACACGATGGACTCGCTGGCGGTGACCACGGAGGTGGCCGGGTCGAGGGTGGCGTGGATGACGTAGTCGACCTGCAACCGCCAGTATTCCAGGCCGGGGCTGCCGTCCGGGTTGCGGGTGCCGGCCGCGTAGGCGTTGGCCAGCGCGTCCGGAACCGCGACGGTTCGTTGAATGCGGCGTTCCTGGGGTTGGAGATTCCCCGGCGGTGTGCCCGACTCGGGCCGAGGAGCAGGCGCCTGCCTGGGGCCCCGGGCGGCGAGGCTGAGCCCGCCAACCGTCAGAACGAATAGTGCAAACGAACTACGTATGATGTTCATACGGACGAATTCTCAATCACCTTCCCCGTTTCGCGGTCGTAGTCCACGATGTTCTCCCATTCCGACGCGTCGGAGCGCGCCACCACCGCGACCACGTCCTCGGTGTCGCTGTCGTTGTAGACCTCGTGCGGAACCCCCGGCTCGATGAAGATGAAGTCGCCCGCGTGGTTGATGATCGAGTGACGCAGGTTGGGGCCGAAGTCGTGACGAACGGTGCCCTCGAGGATGTAGAGCATGACTTCGAAGTCGACGTGGATGTGGGCGAAGGCGACGCCGCCGGGCGGGATGCGGGCCACGTTCATGGACAGGTCGCGAGCGGGGACGTTCTTCGCCGAGAGGCCGGTCTTGTAGTGGATGCCGTTCCAGCCGCGGTGGATCCCGCTGGCGCGGATGGTGTGGATGCCGTCGTGGCCGTCGGGTGTGCCCGGTTTGTCGGCGCGCGGTCCGGCGCCGGACCCGGACCCGGTGGAATGGCCGGCTTCGGGCATTTCCCCGGCGCTCATTCGCTGAGCTCCAACAAACCGGCGACGCTTGCCATGTCGTGGACCGTGACGTCCGGGCGGGCGTGCGCGGGAGGAGTGGCGCCGCTGCCGTCTCCCCGGCTCGGGCGGTCCACATGCACGGTGGCGTAGCCGAGGGCCGCGGCTGGAGCGATGTCGTGAAAGAGGCTCTGCGCGACGTGCAGCGTCCGCTCGCGCGGGATCCCTGAACGCATGGCCATCTCCTCGAAGTGCGCGGTGGCGGGTTTGTAGCTGCCCACCTGCTGGGCGGTGACCACCCAGTCGAAGTCGGTGTGCAGGCGCTCCCGGGTTCGTGCGAAGAGGTCGTCGTCGACGTTGGAGACGATGCCGAGCCGGTAGCGGCGCGCCAATCGCCGCAGCGCGGCCACCGTGTCGGGGAAGGCGGGCCAATCGCCGACGGAGGCCGCGAATGCGTCGCATTCCGCCGGGCCGGGGTGGAAGCCGAGTGCGCTGCCCATCCGCCGGAGCGTCAGCGCGAGCACTTCCCGGTAGCTGCGGTACCGCTCCGCCTGGACGACATGCTCCGCCGCGCCGAAGGCGGAGAGGATGGCCGCGTCGCTGGGCACGACACCTGCGGGCGTCCCGCGGGCCGAGGAGCCGGCAGGGGCGGGCGCGGAGCCGGACGCCGAAGCCCGGGCCGGACCGTGCACCAAACAGCGGACCGCGCACGCCTCGCGCGCCGCCGCGATGATCCCCGCCTCCCAGTCGACCAGCGTGCCGTAGCAGTCGAAGGTGAGGAGGTCGAAGCGGCCGGGGTCGAGGTGGACAGGGGCGTTGGCGGGCTGACGCCGAGGTGCCCGGGTGGCTGCCGGCGTGTCGGAAGCGGTGGGAGTCAAGCCGGTCCTCTTCCTACATGTCAGGGAAGTCGGCCGTCGGTCCGAAGAGTTGCGGAACCGGGACATCCAGCATGCGCAGGTAGACGCCGAGCTGAGCGCGATGGTGGATCATGTGGTCCATGATGAAGGTCCTGAGCACCACGGCCTTCGGTAGCGTGAAGCGGGCCTCTCCCGCGACGAGCATCGTCCACGGGCTCGCCAGATCTGCGTCGGTGCAGTTCTCGATCGCGCCGCGGGCCGCGGCGGCATTCTCCTCGAGCGCCGCAACCATCTCGGCGCCGGTGGTAAGTGCGGCCATCGGAGGGGGTCCGCCGCCCGCCGGACTGATGTCGAATTCGGATACCGAAAGCGTGGCCATGGTCCAGCTGGGCAGGTTGGCCAGGTGCGTCGCCAGTTCGCCGAGCTTCCAGGACTTATCGTGCGGACGCCAGTCCAGTTGATCTTCGGGAACGGCTGCCAGCACCGACTTCGTACCGTCCACGATCTGATTGAATGCTGGCAGGATTGATTTTGAAAGCATGACCTTGTCTCTCGATTCTCCGGTGACTCTCGGGGCCGCTCGCCGGACCCGCGTCCGGGGAGAAGTTAGCTCGCTTACGACCCTGGTGGGAACGCCGGGGCCCAATCGAGCGTCGCGGCTCGCTGCGGCCGATCCGTCACCTCCGGCCGCGAAACCACCGGTCCGCCAGCACCGACGCGACCGGCGCGCCCACCACCGCCATGAAGACCCCGATCTCGGTCGATCCCGTGAAGCCGTCGTCGTCGTCGGTGAGGGCCAGCACGATCCCGGGCACCGAGAAGATTGCGCTCGCCGCGGCGTTCCTCCACATGCTGCCTCGGGACAGGTCGGTGGCGCCCACGCGCACCGTCAGGTAGCCGACACCGATCTGGGGCGCCGCGTAGATGGCCAGGCGCGAACCGGTGTTGGCAGCGAATCCGCACCGCGCTTCGGTGAAGTGGAGGGACAGGGTCTCGTAGCTGAGACAGGAACGGGAGAGCGCGTAGCCGGCCAGGAGCCCTGCGGCGTTCGCGGCGACCGCGGTCCCGAGATTGCGGGCCCAGGGGTAGGGTTCAGGTTCGACCGACCATTCGTAGATGCGACTTGTCGGTCCGGTCCGCGGACGGTCCAAGGCTGCCGAAACGGTTTCGATGACGATGACGCCGTTGCCCGAACCGGCCCCGTAGCGGACGCCTGCCTCGCCCGGGCTCAGCGCCTCGATGCTGTGGATGTTGGCGATGGGGAGGGTGTTGAGCGTCACCAGGCCGTTTGCCTGCCTGACGTTGTCGACGATGACGAGAGGGGCGCGGCATCCGCCGCCGATCAGCGTGGCCGGGTCGCGGAACTCGATGCAGAGGATCTGCCCCGGCTGGCTGCGGCCGCTGCGGACGCGGATTCCGGGCATGAGGCGCGCGAGGGCGTTGACCAGGTGTTCTCCAGAACGGTCGATCGGTGCCAGCTCCACCGCGGTGAGCCTGCGCTGCGCCCTGCCCAGCCCGCGGGCGCGCCGGGTCTCGTCTCCCATGACCTCGACCTCGACCGGTTCAAGGACGATGGCCTCGGCCGACAGGGTGACGCGCAGGGCAACACGTTCATCCCGCGAAACGGTCAGCCTCTCGCGGAAGGTGCCGTAGGCGAGGTGCGTCACGGTGACCTCGTATCCCCCCGCCCCCCCCCC